>JAZFSB010000452.1:0-3558 GCA_036445935.1 Alphaproteobacteria bacterium
AGCGCGAAGGCATGCGGCGGCTGGGCGGCGAGCTCGGCGGCCAGCTCGAAGGCCCGCGTCTCGGCCGCGCCATCGGCCACCAGCTCGTCGGCAAGCCCGGCATCCAGCGCGTCACGGCCCTTGAGCATGCGCGCATAAAGCAGGATCTGGCGCGCCCGCGCCGAGCCCACGCGTCGGGCCAGGGTGAACAATATCCCGTAATCGGGCGTCAGCCCGACGCGGAAGAACGGAAACCCGATGGCGCCGCCTTCGGCCAGCACGATGGTATCGGCCAGCAGCGCGAGCCCCGCGCCCGCGCCGACCGCGAACCCTTCAACCGCCGCGATCACCGGTTTCTCGGCCTCGGCCAGCAGCCGCACCAGAAGATGGTTCTGCTTCATCCGCTTGCGCGCCGAGCCGACATCCAGCCCGGTCATGGAATCAATATCGCCGCCGGCGCAGAAATTGCCATCCGTGCTGCCGATCACGATTGCCGTAACGGCGTCGTCGCCAAGGCCCGCGGCAAACGCCTCGATCAGCGCCGCCCGCGCCGCCGGATCAATCGCGTTGCGCTTATCCGGACGGTCGACCGCTATACGCGCGATCCCGTCCGACCCGGTCTCGAAAGTCACTACCGACATAAGATGTCGCGTTTCCCGCTGCCGCTCCAGATAGGGCGCTCAATTAACCCGTTTTGCCC
The DNA here is from genome assembly GCA_036445935.1 of Alphaproteobacteria bacterium. GTDB lineage: Bacteria > Pseudomonadota > Alphaproteobacteria > MPNO01 > UBA2964 > JAZFSB01. Next base: position 680 of record JAZFSB010000452.1, read on the forward strand.
GCATGCGGCAAGAGCGGGCCGGATCCGTTGAGGCGGTAGGGTCGTCGCTTAAATTTCGGCCCACATGCGCATCAGGTTGGCGTGCGTCTTGACCAGCAAATGAATGGTTTCCGAATCGGGTGTGTCCCGGGTGGCCTGTTCGATCGCCATCCTGAGATCGTGCAGAACCGTCCGTTTGTCGGCATCGGCGATGATGCTTTGCGCCCAGGTCACCGCGGCCAGCCGTTCACCGCGTGTTACCGGCGACACCCAGTGGAAGGCGCTGGTCGGATAGACCACGGCGTCGCCCGGCATCAGCTTGATTGCCTGTTCGCCGGCGCCGGTCACCAGGGTCAGTTCGCCGCCATCGTAGCTTGTCGGATCCTTGAGAAATATCGTGATCGAAACATCGGCGCGCATGCCGTTCATGATCGCGGCATCGACGTGGCTGCCATAGGTCATGCCGTCCTTGTAAATGCTCAAGGTTGGGCGGTGTACGCTCTTGGGCAGCGCCACGCTCTGAAACAGCGCGTTGCGTTGCAGCGCCTGCAGCACGATCTGGTCGACATCGTCCCGTCCGGCGGCGTTGTCGCTGATTTGCAGATTGTTCTTGCGATCGTGAATGTTGCGCCCCGCGGTCAGCGTGCCGGCGTCAAATTCGGCTTTCCCGGCAATGGCGCGCAGCCGCGCGGTTTCCTCGGGGGTCAGCAGATTGGAAATGCACATCAACATGGAAACGTTCCGCCAGATGGTTCGCGCTACAGGTTAGCGTATTGCGCGGCGCGGGGAAATGCGCCGTGGGGGTCTTGCGGCGCGGGCGGGACGCCTTACCATGGGGTTGAAATCAGAAAAGCGGGAGACACAAATGCCAATAGCAACCGTCCGCGGACTAGAGATCAATTACGAAATCATCGGCGACGACGGGCCGTTCGTCGCCTTGTTCACCGGCGGCCGGCGCGGATATGAGGAATTCGTGTCCCTGGGCCGACGCATCGCCGCCGAGGGATTTCGTGTCCTGCTGCACGACCGGCGCAACACCGGCGCGTCCGGCATGCTGATCGAGGCGAAGGAAACCGAGGAGACGACCTGGGCGGATGACCTGGCCGACCTGCTGGACCAGTTGGGCGCGGCGCCGGCCTTCATCGGCGGTTCGTCGTCGGGGGCGCGCACGGCGATGCTGTTCTGCCTGCGCCATCGCGAAGCCACGCGCGGGCTATTGCTGCTGCGCGTGACGGGCGGCGCGTTCGCCGCGGGCCGCCTGCCGGAAAACTATTACGGCCGGTTCATCACCGCCGCGGAAGAAGGCGGCATGGCGGCGGTATGCGAAACCGACGCCTACCAGGAACGCATCGAGGCGCGGCCCGAGAACCACGATATTTTAATGAACATGGACCCGGCAAAGTTCATCCAGGTGATGAAGGATCTGCTCGCGCACTTCCTCGCCGGCGCGAACCTGCCGGTCATGGGGGTGACGGAACAAGAGCTCGGCTCGATCACCGCGCCGACCATCATCATCCCCGGCAACGACAACACCCATTCGTCGTCAAGCGCCCAGGCCGCGCACAATATGATCCCCGGCAGCGAACTGCACCGTTTGCCGGTCACCGATCAGGACCTGCCACTGATCCCGTTTCCCGATTGGGCCGAACACGAGCCGGAAATCACCAAAACCTTCGCCGACTTCATGCGGCAACATTAGTTTTATTCCGCTAGCGCGGAATCGCCCCGGCCCGCTCCCCCTCCCGGCCACCCACGGGATCGTACGATTGGGGTGGCCGGGAGGGGGAGCGGGCCGGTGCGGGTTTCGCGTTAAGCGGAACCGTTCAAGAAGACTCCGAATATTTTTCGGCGGCCAGCCAGTCGCGCGGGATCACGCGGTTGGTGCCTTCGGCGCTGAGTTTCTTGTAGAGAATGGCGCCGGCGGCGGCGAATTGCAGCGCGAGGCCGGTATTGTTTTTGTAATAGACGATGTTGTCCGGCGTTGATTTCGCTTGCGCCGCGCCCGCCAGGATGTCGGCCAGCGTATGGACCCTTGCCTCGTCCACCAGTCCCTTTTCGATCGGCTCCAGCAGCTCGACCTGGCAGTTGGCGTGCACGCTGTCGCGGTCGTTGATGATGATGTCGTCGGCGCGCGCGAAGGTCGCCTCATCGACCTCGCGGCGTGTACCGGTGACGTCGGAATTGACGATCGACACCACCATCTGGCCAGGCGACAGCCAGTCGCCGTCGAATACCGGGTTCTTGGTGTTGGTGGCGCAGGACACGATATCGGCGCCCTCGATGACCGCTTGTGGCGTGGCCACAGCCACCATCTCGCAGCCGTCCCGCGCCATGCGGTCGGCGAAGGCGGCGCGGCGTTCGGCGTTGGGGCTGTAGACATTGACCCGGGTGATCGGGCGCACGGCGCGGATCGCGTCCAGGCTGGACGCCGCCTGGCGGCCGGTACCGAACAGGCCGAGCGTGGTGGCGTCGTCGCGCGCCAGCGCATCGACCGCGGCCCCGGTGGTGGCGCCGACGCGTAGCCCGCTGAGATAGGATTCATGCAGGAAGGCGATGGGCTCGGCCGTGGCCAGGTCGTAGAGGATGATGACCGACCAGTTGACCGGGTCCGGGTTGTTCAGCACGCGGCGGCCCGTGGCGCTGTCGTCCTCGAGGATGAAATGCGATCCCGCGCGGACGCAGGACGTGCCGTAGCTGGCGACGGCGCCGATATGGACATTGGCGAAATAGCGCCGCTTTGGGTCGGGCGATTGGATGGTGTAGCGCATGCGCGGCATGGCGGTCGCCTTGCCCTGGCCCAGATCGCTGAAGGCGACCCGCATGGCCTCGATACATTCCTCCATGGAAAGCAGCCGCCTCACATCTTCATCGGTAATCACGATCGCCATCGCGTCTTCTCC
>JAZFSB010000453.1:0-3473 GCA_036445935.1 Alphaproteobacteria bacterium
CCCGCGCGCGACAAAGCTGTGGATAACGCGGGGGGGAGCGGGCCGGCGCGGATCAACCGTTACGTCGTCAGGTCGGGATTGCCCATCACGGTTTTAAATTTTTCCTGCTGTTCGGACGTGGATTCGGTCTGGTGCTTTTGCTTCCAGTCGTCATACGGAATGCCGTAGACCAGTTGGCGGGCGTCGGCCATGTCCACCTCGATCCCCCGTTCCTTGGCGGCGGCGACATACCACTTGCTGAGACAGTTGCGGCAGAACCCGGCAAGGTTCATCAGCTCGATATTCTGCACATCGACACGCTTGTCGAGATGACCGATCAGCGTGCGGAACGCGGCTGCTTCCAGCTCGATCTGGGTCTTTTCGTCGATCTCACTCATCCCTTGGGCCTTTCCTCTATCGTTCCTTGAAACATCATACGCCGGCACGGCCGCTTGCGCAGCGTCAACCTGATAAATTAATGAGGGCCAACACTTTACTTAATAATTCTATACGATCAGCCAGCGCCAAACGCCGATCAAATCGACCACCAGGAACGCACCCTGCAGCACCACCAAAGAGGTGTCGCGCTGGGCCAGCCCGGCGATGGTCCAGGCCAGCGCGGACAGCGCGAACAGCACCCAGCCCCAGCCGCTTATCGGAATATTGAGCGCGAGGATCGAAGCGCCAACGACGCCAGTCACCGTGCCAAACCATTTGAGAATGGTGAGCGGCCGGGCGCGGAAATCTATCTCTGCCATTTATCGCTCCCGCTCACAGACCAATGGCGGTTTCTTCGATAAGCTGATCGACCACGGCGATCAGCGCATCGGCCTTGGATCCACCGGCCTCGATGCGCGCGGCCGCGGTAGCGCGCTGGCGGTGGGCGCTGGTGCCGCGCGTGAGCACGGCGCGCAACCCGGCGACCTCGTCGGTACAGCCAAGCGCGTCGGCGTCTTCGGCCACCAGCCCAATCAGCTCATCCAGCAATTCCGCGTAAGCGACGACTTCGCCACGACCGAAATCGACCAGCCCCTCGTCCAGCCCATAGCGCTGCGCGCGCCAGCGATTCTCGGCCACCAGCAGCCTTGGATAGGCGCGCCAGCGTTTGTTCTCGCGCCGGAGCCGGTAAAGCATGCGGCACAGACAGCGAAACAACGCGGCTATGCCGACGGCATCATCAAGCAGCGGACAGACATCGGTAATGCGCATTTCCAGCGTCGGGAACCGGACGCTCGGCCGCACGTCCCACCACAGCTTGCTGGCGTCTTCCATCACCCCGGCATCGACCAGCACGGCCACCGTGCGCTCATATTCACTGAAACTGGAAAAGGTCTCGGGCGGGCCGGTTCGGGGCAACTCGTCGAAGGCTGCGATGCGGTAGGATTTGAGCCCGGTATCCTCGCCCCCCCAAAAAGGCGACGACGTGCTGAGCGCCAGAAGATGGGGCAGGAAGTACGGCAACTGGCTGAGCATCTCGACGCGCAGATCAGGATCGTCGATGCCGATATGGACATGCATGCCGCAGGTCAGCAGGCGCCGCGCGACAACCTGCATGTCCTCGGCCAGAGTGTTGTAGCGGTCCTTGTCGGTATGTTTCTGCATGTGCCAGGAAGCAAACGGATGTGTTGATGCCGCGATCGGCGCACAGCCAAAATCGCCCGCGATCCTGGCCACGGTCGTCCGCAGCCGGATAAGATCGTCGCGAACCTCCGCGATCGAATTGCACACCCGTGTGCCGACCTCGATCTGGGCGCGGAGAAATTCCGGCACCACCTGGGCGCCGAGCGCCGCCTCGCAGGCTTTGAACAAAGCTGGCGGCGGTTCGCGCACGAGATCGCGGCTTTCCAGATCGACCAGAAGATATTCTTCTTCGACACCGATGGTGAAGCCGGGTGCGCCGCCATTCATCGTCACGTTTCCTCCAACCCACTCATGATCGGCGCCAGCGTCTCGGCCAGCAGGCTGGCGATGCGGAGCTGGCCATCCGCATCCGCCACCAGATCCTCGCGAATTTCCACCAGTACGTTGGCGAGCCCGGTCTCGGTGGCGTGCACCTCGATCGTATAACCGTAGCGCTGGCGCCCGGAATAGGGCTCATTGTCGCCAACGACCAGACCCGCGCGGGCGCTCAGCGCGGCCAGAAGCGGCTGGGCGATACGGCTGTCCCCATCCCACAGCACACCCACATGCCACGGACGTTCGGTGCCATTAAGCACCGGCGTGAACCCGTGCACCGAGATGATCGCCGGGCGGATGTCACGCATGGCGAACCCGGCCAATCCCGCTCCGATCCGCCGGTGATAGGGCCAGAAGCATTCATCGATGCGCACCCGCCGATCGGCTTCGGTCAGATCGCGGTTGCCGGGGATTTCAACTCCGTCGCTGAGGGCGACGATCGAAGACGGATGTTCGAGCCGACGGTTGCAATCGACCACCAGACGCGAATAGCCGGGCAGCACAGCGGGCGCATCCAGCAGCCGGGCCAGTTCGCGCGTTACCTCGGCGGCGCCGATATCAAGGGCTATGTGATGATGCAGGTCGCGTTCGGTCAGCCCCAACCCTTGCAACGCGGCCGGCACCGCGTTCGTGGCGTGGTCGCACACCAGAAGCGCCACGCGCGCGCCGTCGGGATTGACCACTGTCACCGGCGCCGGATCGGACGGGCCAAGCAGCGTGCTACCGCGTTTTTTGATGTCGTCCATGGCGTCACTATAGCCAATCAAGCCGGCACCGCGCCGTGTTATGTATTTTTTCTATGATAGATGATCCAAATCGTTTCCTGCGCGACCTGTTCGACGCAGCCTTGGCGTCGGTTACCGCCGGACACTGCGTGCCGCCCAGCCTGCCGCCACCGCCCGGCGGGCGCACCGTCGTGGTCGGCGCCGGCAAGGCGGCGGCGGCAATGGCGCGCGCGGTCGAGGATACCTGGCCCGGCGCGCTGTCCGGCATCGTCGTCGTCCCCTATGGCCACGCCGTGCCATGCACGCGAATTGAAGTGATCGAAGCCGCCCACCCGGTGCCGGACGCAGCCGGCGCCAAGGCGGCGCAACGCCTGCTCGACGCCGTGGCCGGGCTGGGGCCGGACGATCTGGTGATCGCGCTGATGTCAGGCGGCGGCTCGGCGCTGCTGGCCAGTCCGGCACGCGGCATCGCGCTGGCCGATAAGCAGGCACTGACCACGGCACTGCTGAAATCCGGCGCGCCGATTGCTGAGATGAACGCGGTCCGCAAGCACCTATCCGCCATCAAGGGCGGACGGCTGGCAACCGCCGCCTGGCCGGCGCCGGTCACGACGCTGGTGGTGTCCGACGTGCCGGGCGACGATCCGGCGACCGTCGCTTCGGGCCCGACGCTGGGTGATGCGACGACGCTGGCCGGCGCGCGCGCGATCCTGGATGCCCGCGCCATCAAGGCCCCGACCGCCGTCGCGCGCCACCTGGAACAGGCGCGCAATGAAACGCCGAAGCCCGACGACACGCGCTTCGCCGCCAACA
>JAZFSB010000454.1:0-3188 GCA_036445935.1 Alphaproteobacteria bacterium
CGCAATCCTCATCCTGAGGAACGACCCGAAGGGGCGTGTCTCGAAGGATGTGCAACAGCTCAAAACCGTTTTTCAGCAGCCTGCTAAGCCTTGCCGAACAGGCGCAGGATTGCGTTCCATAGCACCTTGAACCCCAGACCGCCGACCTGGATCGGGGCGGCTGGCTCGGTTGTCGCCGGCGCCTCGGTGGCGCCATCCGCTTGCGGGCCAATGACGTTGTTGGACAGGTTTTCGGCGAATTGGGCGATGATGTGCTGGGCCAGGTCCTTGACCATGCCGACGCCGCGGCCGTACTGGGCGACCGCGCCCGACAACATCAGGTCGGTGTGGATAGCCACGCGCGCGCCAGCGTCGCAGGGCTCGACGTTGAATGTCACCTTGGCCTGCGCGCCGCCGCGCCCCTTGCTGTCGGTGCCTTTCGCCGCGAGTCTGGCGGTGTACGTCGTATCGTCGATTTCCTCGAACGTGGTCTGGCCGTTGAAGGTCAGCGCGACCGGCCCAAGCTTGACCGAAATCTTGCCTTTGTAGTTACGATCGTCGACCACTTCGGTCAGCTCGGCGCCCGGCACGCAGGGTGCGATGCGCTCGATGTCCATCAGCAGGGCCCAGGCCTGATCGACCGGGACCGGCACCTCGAACGAATTATCAAATTCCACTATTGCGTCCTTTCTCAATCGTCTGCCATAGCCGCATCGGGGTTGCCGGCATCGGCACGTCGCGTACGCCAAGGTGCCCGAGCGCATCGATCAGCGCGCTTTGCACACAAGGCAGTGCGCCCACACAGCCCGCTTCGCCCGCGCCCTTGATGCCGAGCGGGTTGGTCGGCGACGGCACGCCCTGGCTGATGACTTCTATCGCGCACATGTCGTCGGCGCGTGGCATGCAGTAATCCATAAATGAGGCGGCGACAAGCTGTCCGCTGTCGCGGTCATAGGTCACGTCCTCGCAGATCGCCTGGCCGAGCCCCTGGGAAATGCCGCCATGGATTTGGCCCATGAGCAGCAGCGGGTTGATCACCGTGCCGACATCATCGACCACGACATAGGAAACGAACTCGGTCTTGCCGGTTTCGGGGTCGATTTCCAGCTCGCACAGATGGCAGCCATTGGGAAAGGTCGGCGCGCTCGGCTTGAAGGCGGCGAACGCGGTCAGCGTCGGTTCGATCCCGAATGGGAGCGCGATCGGGTCGTAGGCCAGGCGCGCTACATCCGCGATATCGACCGCGTGGTCGGTGCCGGCGACCTTGAAGGCGCCATCGTCGAAAACGATGTCGGCGACGGCGGCTTCCAGCATATGGGCGGCGACCGTCTTGCCTTTCTCGATGATGCGATCGCTGGCGATTTGAAGCGCGGCCCCGCCATTGCCGGCCGAGCGTGACCCGAAGGTGCCGCGCCCATGAGTCACTACATCGGTGTCGCCCTGCAACAAGGTGATGTTTTCCAGCGGTATGCCCAGCATCTCGTTGATGAGCTGCTTGAAGGTGACATCGTGGCCCTGGCCTTGCGACAGGGTGCCCATCAGGATGGTGCAGTCGCCCATCGGGTCGAAACGAATTTCGGCGGTTTCCTCGATCGGGCCAGCGGCCTGTTCGATGGCGAACGAGATACCTAGCCCGCGCAGCCTGCCGCGTGTGGCGGCCTCGGCGCGGCGCGTCTCGAACCCGTCATAGTCGGCCCGCGCCAGTGCTGTTTCCATGACCGCCGGAAAGTCGCCACTGTCGTAGTTGAACACCAGCCCGGTCTGGTAGGGCATGGCGTCGGCGGGGATCAGGTTGCGGCGGCGCAGCGCGGCGCGGTCGATCCCCATCTCATTGGCGGCCGTGTCGATTGCCTTTTCGATGGCGAGGCTGGCTTCGGGGCGGCCCGCGCCGCGATAGGGCGAGGTCGGGTTGGTGTTGGTCAGCACCCCGGTGACGGCGACGTAAATCGACGGCGTGGTGTAGACCCCGGCCAGCCCGCCCAGATTGTTGGTCGGTGAATGCGGCGTCATGGTTCCGAGATAGGCGCCAAGGCCGGCGAGCGTCTCGACCCGGAAGGCCAGGAACCTGCCGTCCTTGTCGAGCGCAAGTTCGGCGGTGGTCACGTTGTCGCGCGCATGGTTGTCCGACATCAGCGACTCGGTGCGCTCCGCCGTCCAGCGCACCGGGCGCTCCAGCAGGCGTGACGCCCACAGCACCAGAATCTGGTCCTGGTAGATATCGCCCTTCATGCCGAAGCCGCCGCCGACATCGCCGGCGATGACGCGGATGTCGCGCTCCGGCACTTGCAGGATGCCGGCCACCCCATTGCGCAGCGGATGCGGCGCCTGGGTGCTGGTGTACAGCGTATAGCGCCCGTCGCGGCGGTTGTAATCGCCCAGCGACACGCGGGGCTCCATCGTGTTGGCCGATATGCGGTTCACCACATAGTCGATCCGGGTGACGTGGTCGGCCCGGGCGAAGGCGGCATCGGTCGCGGCCTTGTCGCCGAGCTCGAAAAAGAAGCATTCGTTGCGCGGGCAATCGTCCCAGACCAGCGGCGCGTCCTCGGCGAACGCGTCCCCGGGCGCGGTGACAGCCGGCAGAATCTCGTAATCGATCTCGATCAGCTCGGCGGCGTCCTTGGCCTGGTTCAACGTCTCGGCGACCACGAAGGCGACATAATCGCCAACCAGCCGCACGCGGTCGCTGACCAGGCCCGCGCGCGGAGCCGGGTGCATCGGCGTGCCGTCGCGCCGCGTGCGCTGGACATGAACCGGAAATGGCGCGAACCCCGCCTGTTCCCAGTCGGCGCCGGTCAGCACCAGCGCCACGCCCGGCGCCTGGGCGGCGGCGGCGGTGTCGATAGAGCGGATTTTCGCATGGGCGTGGGGTGAGCGCAGCACGTAGCCATGGGCCTGGCCGGGAAGAACGATATCGTCGCCGTAATTGCCGCCGCCCCGCAGCAGCCTGGGGTCCTCGGTGCGGGGGACCGGTTGTCCGATACCAAATTCGCCCATCGGGTGTTTGCCTCGGGTTTGCTGTTTGCCGGCCGACTGACCGGATTTGGGTGCCACCGGATACCCCATCGCGGGCGGACGGGCAACGAAAAGGGGCGACCCAAAGGGCCGCCCCTATATCTGTCCGATGTCGCGCGGACGCTATTTCTTCTTTTTCACCTTTTTGCCGCGGAACGCCTTATGGCAACTGCCGCAAACCTTGCCGACGCCCT
>JAZFSB010000455.1:0-7198 GCA_036445935.1 Alphaproteobacteria bacterium
CGAAGGCATCCTGGCATGAGCGCGCTCGACATCGTCACCTTCGGCTGCCGCCTCAACACCTACGAATCCGAGGTCATGCGCGACCATGCAAGGCGCGCCGGGTTGGGTGACCTGGTGATCGTCAATACCTGCGCGGTGACCGCCGAGGCCGAGCGCCAGGCGCGCCAGGCGATCCGCCGCGCGCGCCGCCAGGCGCCCGGCGCGCGCATCGTGGTCACCGGCTGCGCCGCGCAAATCTCGCCCGACGCCTATGCCGCCATGCCCGAAGTCGACGCGGTGCTGGGCAACGCGGAAAAACTCGAGCCGGAAAGCTGGTCGCTGCTAAATGAGGTGGATACGCCCAGGGTGCGGGTTAACGACATCATGGCGGCGCGCGAAACAGCTGCGCACATGGTCGGCGGGTTCAAGGGACGCGCGCGCGCCTTCGTACAGATCCAGCAGGGCTGCGACCATCGATGCACTTTCTGCATCATCCCGTTCGGACGCGGGCCGAGCCGCTCGGTGCCGATGGGCGCCGTGGTCGCCGAGGCGCGCGGTCTCCTCGAGGCCGGCTACCCCGAGCTGGTGCTGACCGGCGTCGACATCACCGATTACGGGCGCGACCTGCCGGGCGCGCCCCGGCTCGGCCAGCTCGTCCGCCGGCTGCTGGCGCAACTTCCGGAACTGGCTAGGCTGCGGCTTTCCTCGCTCGACCCGGTCGAGATCGACGATGAGCTGATCGCGCTCTACGGAACCGAGGAACGGCTGCTGCCCTACGCCCATCTCAGCCTGCAGGCCGGCGACGACATGATCCTGAAGCGCATGAAGCGGCGCCATTCGCGCTCCGACGCGCTCGGCGTCTGCGCCCGGCTGCGAGAGAGCCGCCCGGACATGGTGTTCGGCGCCGACCTGATCGCGGGTTTCCCAACCGAGACCGAGGAGATGTTCGACAACACCCTGGCGCTGATCGACGAGATCGACGTGGCGCTGCCGCATGTCTTTCCGTATTCGGCCCGCGCCGGCACGCCGGCCGCCCGCATGCCCCAGCTTCCCGGCACGGTGCGCAAGGAACGCGCCGCCCGGCTACGCGCGCGCGGCACGGCCCGGCTTCACCGAACGCTGGAGGCAAGACAAGGCACGCTCGCCGACGTGCTGGTTGAGAAGGGCCGCACAGGGCGTACCGAGCATTACCTTCCGGTGCGCCTTGATGCGGATGCGCCGGCGGGCGCGATTGTCGCCACGCGGATCACCGGGCGCGACGGAGAAGCGCTGTGCGGCACGGTCGCGCCATGAGCGAGGCCAAGGGCGGCTGGCTGTCCCGGCTGCGCGCCGGGCTTTCACGCACCAGCGAACGGCTGACCGAAGGCATCACCGCCGCGCTGACGCACCGCAAGCTCGATTCCGAAACGCTCCAAAATCTCGAAGATACGCTGATCATGGCTGATCTGGGGGTCGCCACCGCAGCCCGGCTGACCGCGGAACTGGCGCGTGACAAGTTCGACAAGGAAGTCTCCGAGACCGAGGTGCGTGAGGCATTGGCCGCCACTATCGCAACCATCCTGGCCCCGGTGGCGCGCCCGCTCACGGCCGACCCCACGCACAAACCCCATGTCGTGCTGGTTGTCGGCGTCAACGGATCGGGCAAGACCACAACCATCGGCAAGCTGGCCAAGAATTTCCGCGAGGACGGCAAATCGGTGATGCTGGCGGCCGGCGACACGTTCCGCGCCGCCGCCGTCGAACAGCTCAAGATCTGGGCGAGCGCACCGGCTGCCCGGTGATCTCGCGCGACACCGGCGCCGACGCGGCGGGGCTGGCGTTTGACGCGCTGGAGCGCGCACGCGCGGACGCCGCCGACGTGCTGATGATCGACACCGCCGGACGGTTGCAGAACCGGAATGACCTGATGGGCGAGCTGACCAAGATCATTCGCGTGCTGCGCAAGCTGGATGCGAACGCGCCGCATAGCTGCCTGCTGGTGCTGGACGCGACGGTGGGCCAGAACGCACACAGCCAGGTCGAGACCTTCAAGCAGATGGCCGATGTCACCGGCCTGGTGGTCACCAAGCTCGACGGCACCGCGCGCGGCGGCGTGCTGGTGGCGCTGGCAGAGAGGTTCGGTCTGCCGGTTCATGCCATCGGCGTCGGCGAGGGCGAAGACGATCTGCATCCGTTCGACGCCGAGGCCTTTGCCCGTAACCTGATGGGGCTGGAGCATTATTCGACCAGCTAGAGTCTGCTAGGTCTGGATAACCCGCTGTTCGACGTCTTCAAGCACAAGGCAGGTCAGCGTGTCGCTGTAATAAGCGCCGGTATCGATGGCGATCCGGTTGGCGTGGAATTCCGGTTCCTTGACGGTGGTGTGACCGTGCACCACGCAATGGCCGTGATCGGCCCTCGACGACAGGAAAGGTTCGCGTATCCATAACAGATCCTGCCGGTCCTGCTGATCGGGCGCCACGCCGGGCCGCACGCCGGCATGGGCGAACAGGTAATCGCCCTCGGTATGTTGTTCGCTGAGCGCGCGCAGGAAGCCGCGATGGCGCGTCGGCAATGCCTCGTTGAAAGCCTGTTGCAGGACGCGAATGCGTTGTTCGCCGATCAGATCGGCGGGAGCATCGACGCCGTAGCTAAGCAAGGTGGTGTCGCCGCCATTGATCAGCCAGGCCTGTCCGATCGAGGCATCCTCGAGGAAGGAACTCATCATTTCCTCGTGATTTCCCATGAGCAAGATGATCTCGAACCCGTCCAGCGGGTCGTCGAGCAAAAGCTCTATGACCTGGCGTGAGCCGTCGCCGCGATCGACGTAATCGCCGAGATAGATCAGCGCGCGCCGGCCGGCATAGCCGTCCGCGTCGTCGCGGATGCGGTCATGCAGGCCGCGCAGCAGGTCCACCCGACCGTGAATGTCGCCGACGGCATAGAGGCGCGAGCCTTCCGGCGCGCGCGCGGAGCGCTGTGCGGGGTCGTCCCGGGACTGGAGCCGTTTCCAGAACATGTTTCACTATGGCGTGACGGTGGCGGGACCCGCAAGCAGGATGAGAGGGGCCACCGGCTCAGTGCAGGTTGGGCGGCCGGTCCTCGGCGCTCGCCGCGGGCGCCGCCAGGCCGCGATTATCGACCAGGTTGGCCAGCGCCGAGATCACCCGGCGGGCATAGGCGCCGTTGCTGTCGTTAAGCAGCCGGTCGACCGCATCGACAGGTTCAATTCCCGATCGCCAGGCGCGCGAACTGGTCAGCGCGACGAAAGCGTTGGCGACGGCGACAATCTGGGCGGTGATCAGGATATCATCCCCGGCGCGCGCCATCGGCCCACCGCCGTCCCAGCGCTCAGACATCTGGCGCAGCGTTTCGACCACCGGCCCGTCGAATTCGATGTTGGCCAGAAGGTTGGCGCCCTGCAGCAGCCCGTCGCGGATCTGGCGCACCTCTTCCTCGGCCAGCGTTCCAGTACGGGTCAGCAGTTCCGTCGGCACCAGCAATTTGCCGAGATTCATCAACCGGCCAGCGTTTTTCGCCGTGCCGACGAGTTGGTCGTCCAGCCCTATCTCTCCGGCGATGGCGCCGGCGACCCGGGCGACCCGTTCGGAATGGTCGGTGGCATGCGGATCGCGCCGGTCGATCAGCCCGACCAGGGTCGTCACCAGATGTTCCAGCGTGCGCTCGCTGCGTTCGCGCTCGGCAACGGCGGCGGTGATGTCTTCTTCCACCACCATGACGCCGGCACCGAGCTCCAGTTCGGTGGAAATCGGAATATGGTCGGCCTGCACGACCCGTAGGTCGCCGTTGGCGCCGCTCCGATGAACCTGCTGGCGCTGATCGCCGCTGGTCATGACCTCCAGATTTACCTGCTCATAGCGGCTTGCCTCGGCTGGCCCGATCACGCTCGCCATCGACTTGCCTATCAGGGCGGATTCGTCGATCCCCGCGCGGAGCGACACCGCGCGGTTGGCGAAGCGGTAGCGATTGTCGGAATCGACAATGAACATGGCGCCTGGCTGCGAATCGGTCACCAGCTTGAGGAACCGGCTTTGTGTTTCATAACGCCGCGCGATGGCCGCGTTTTCCGCGGCCAGCTGCTCGGCCCGGCGTGAACTGGCATGGCGCCATACCGCGAACAGCCCGGCCGCGATCGCCGCAAGCGCCGTCAGCAGCAGCATGATCAAGCGGCGGATGCGAACATCATCGGCCCCCAGCGCCTCGCTTCGGTCGATCTTGTAGAACAGGGTCCAGGGCGCGCGCTCAAGACGGCGCGGCGCCACCAGCACTTCTTCGCCCCGATAGTCGCGGCGCTGCTCGAAGCCGCCCGGCGCCGCAAGCGCAAAGCCCGCCGCCAGATTTTCGGTGTTGGCGGCCAGGCTGCGTTCCAGCGCCTTGTTGTCGGCACCGGTCGGGGAAAGATAGGTGATCGCGTTGCCGTCGCGGCGCACCAGCAGCCCTTCCGCGCTGCGCCAGACCGTGCCCGGCTGGTGCAGAAGGGGGAACAGTTCGGGCCCGACCTGCTTGATGCCGACTACCCAGCCGATCTGGCTGGCCGGTGTTCCGTCACCCTGCAAGGCATGGATCGGGGTTGCGAACGCCATTGCCGGCGCGCCGGCGGCATCGCGGTACATGTCGCGCAGCGCGGGTTCGCCGCGCCGGGCGTCGCGCAGAAAGTCGGCCAGCCGGCCTTCGATCGGCGGCATGGCGTCGGTCGCGCCGAATACCCGCCCGTCAAGCCCGACAAGGGCGATGCCGGCCACCGCGACGCGCCGCACGTTAGCGTTCACCGCCGGCCCGTCGACCCGCTGTACAAAGCCGCCGCGGTGGGCGACCACCATCAGAAGATTGCGCAGATAGCCGGCGCGGGCGCGATCGATTTCGGCCCGGTCCGGGCTGGCCGCCGTGTCGGGGCGGGCCATCTCGGTCAAATAGAGCTGCACCGCGGTATTGCCGCCGAGCCCCGAAAGCGCGTCAAACTGGCGTGCCAGCCAACCCTCTATCGCCGCCCGACGACTGTCGACGACGATCCCGAGCCGCGTCTGCCAGACCTGAAGCGTCCGGTCCCGTTCCGAATCGGCCAGTCTCAACACGCCAAGCACGGCGGTGACGGCCGCGGCGAACAGGATCAGCCCGACGATCAACGGACGACGCCCCCCCGGCGCCCGGGTTGTAGTTGGGTTGGAAACTTCAATCATTGCATTTCCCCGACCGCGCGGATTCCAGGCGCGGCGCTTGCACGGGCCATCATCGTCGCTCGGGGTTAGCGACCTGTTAACGCCCGCCCGCTAGCGTGGGAAGGGGGAATGAAGGCGTGAGACAGGTTTTTATGATGAGATTTTCGGTCCAGGACAGGAAACTTGCCCCCCGGCTGATTGCTTTAGCCATGGTTGCGCTCGCGCTGGTTGCGCTGAGCGACCCGGCGGCCGCGCGCCGAGTGGGTGGCGCGTCGCTGTTCGGCTCGCACGAGGTCAAGTCCAGCCGCATGTCGCTATTTCCCAAATGGCGGGGCACGCTGTCGCGCTATTTCGACGAACGCAAGCTGGCCGATGCGCCTTGCACCTCGACCGTGTTCAACCGGTGTCATCTCAGGGAATGGAAGAAGTTCCTCAAGGGGCTGCGCGGCGAGACCCGGGCGGAACAGATCAAGCTGGTCAATCAATTCATGAACCGGCATCGCTACATCATCGATCCGCGCAATTACGGCGTGCCCGATTACTGGGCGACGCCGCGCCAATTCCTGACCCGCGACGGCGATTGCGAGGACTACGCCATTGCCAAGTACCTGTCGCTCCGCGCCCTCGGATTCAAACCCCGGCAAATGCGTATCGTGGTGTTGCAGGACCTCAATCTAAGCACCGCGCACGCGGTGTTAGTGGTCTATCAGGGTCGCCGCAAGCTGATACTTGATAATCAGATCAAGATGGTCGTCGACCACGCGGTGATCCGTCACTACCGGCCGATCTATTCGATCAACGAAGAGGCTTGGTGGTTGCACCGGATGTAACTTGGGGCGCCGTCATTCCGGGGTTTCGCCGAATTTACCCTTAACTATTTGATTATAAATAAAGTTTAGAACAGATAAAGATAAAATTCTGACAAGCTTGCCCATTCGTCATGCAGGATTTTATTAAGTGGAAATTCTTCGATTTAAGGAGAATTTCGACAATGTATCCGGCCCAACAGGAATTCGTTGTCATGGAACAGATTATTCGCAAACGCGGCATACGCATTGTCCTCGGACTTGCACTCCTTGCGGTTGGATTTTGGGCGTTTCTTCCTTACGTCAGTTACCGCGTCGCGCTTTCGGCCTTCGTCAATGCCGAGATCACCCGTATCACGACTCCGATCCGCGGTCAGGTCGCGGATGTGGTGCCGCGCAAGGGTGAGTTCCTGACCACCCCGGTAACGCTCAACCTCGTTGAGGCGGTTGTTTCCGATCACGGCGGCCTGGTGCGTTTGGAAAATCAGTTGAGCGGTTTTACCGAGCAGGCGCTTTTGCACGAAGAGCAACTCCAGGCAATCAAAGAGGCGGCACAAAAACTCGATAAACGGATCAGCCAATACAAGAAGGCTGTCATAGAACGGTCCGTGGTCGAAATAGAGCGCTTCGAGGCAGTGGTTGTCGCTTGCCGCGCGGAGCAGCGCGCCCGCCGGAATGCCCTGCGTCGAATGAGGACGTTGGAGCGAAAGGGCGCGGCCACACGTAACGACCTCGACATTGCCCGCTCCGCCCATGAAAGCAACACAGCACGGTGTCAGGGCGCGGAAGCCCGCGTTAAACAGAGCCGCGCCGAACAGGCCGCGGCTCGGCAGGGGATTTTTCTGCAAAACGGGTCGAATGACGCTCCCTATTCGCAGCAGCAACGCGATCGGCTTTTCCTGCGCCGCCAGGAAGGCGAGGTCGCTTTGCTGCATGCGCGCGCCCGCGCAGCGCAAATCACCGATGAAATCGTTGAAGAGCGCAAACGGCTGGAGGGAGCTACCCGTTTTGAAACCACCATCCCGGCGGAGCACGTCATCTGGACATTGCTGACGAGTCCGGGCAGCGCCGTTGTAGAGGGGCAGCCCGTTCTCGATATCGCCGATTGTCGCAAGCGCTTTGTGGTGGTCGAGTTGTCCGAACGAGATTTCGAATTCGTGAAGGCCGGCGACAAGGCATTGATCCGTCTGATTGGCGCCGACGAATGGGTCGCCGGGCCCGTCATTCAGGTTCGCGGTTCCGCCGCATCCTATGACC
>JAZFSB010000456.1:0-2973 GCA_036445935.1 Alphaproteobacteria bacterium
TTGAATTTCGATATCGGCCAGCCGGTGCTGCGCAGCGAGGACCCGCGCCTGCTGACCGGCGGCGGACAGTACACCGACGACACCTTTGTCGAAGATCAGGTCATTGCCAAATTCCTGCGGAGTGCGATCGCGCATGGCACGATCAATTCCATCGACACGACCGCCGCCGCCGCGATGCAAGGCGTACTCGCGATCTATACCGGCGAAGATTTGCGGGCCGATGGGATCGGCAACATCCCGAGCGGCATGCCGATGAAGAACCGCGACGGCAGCCCCTATATCGTGCCGCCCCGCACCGGTCTCGCGGTCGGGCGCGTGCGTCACGTGGGCGAACCCATCGCCGTCGTGATCGCCGAAACCGCCGCGCAGGCGCAGGAGGCAGCCGAGGCGGTCGTGGTCGACCTGACAGCGCTGCCCGCCGTCGCCGGCACCGAGGATGCGGCGAAGGACGGCGCGCCGCAGCTACATGAAGACGCGCCGGGCAATATCTGTCTCGACTTCTTCATCGGCGACCAAGACGCCACCGACGCCGCCTTCGCGGCCGCCGCCCATGTCACAACCATGCGGATCGACAACACGCGGATGGTCGTCAACACGGTGGAGCCGCGATCGGTGATCGGCCAGTACGATCCAGCAACCGAGCGCTTTACCATCCATATGCCGTCGCAAGGGGTCATGGGGCCGCGCGCCACGCTGGCCAAGGCGATCTTCAAGGTAGCGCCCGAGCAAATCCGCGTGATTTCAAACGATGTCGGCGGCTCATTCGGCATGAAGGGGGCGGCCTTCATCGAGCCGGTCTCGGTGCTTTATGCCGCGCGCAAGCTGGGCCGCCCGGTCAAGTGGACGGCCGACCGCTCGGAGAGCTTCGTCGCCGACCATCAGGGCCGCGACAGCGTGATATACGCCGAGCTCGCGCTCGATGGGGAAGGCAACATTCTGGGGCTGCGGGTGGGCGGCGTCGGCAATGTCGGCGCCTATCTGACGGCCATGGGGCCGGGTCCGATAAGCGGCGTGATTTCGCGCAACATCATCAGCGTCTACAAGACCCCGGCTTTTGCCTATGGCACCAAGGCGGTGTTCTCCAACACCGTGCCGACCGGGCCCTACCGCGGCGCGGGACGGCCGGAATCCAAATACATCATGGAACAGTTGATCGACAAGGCGGCGCGCGAGACGGGCATCGACCGCGTCGAGCTGCGGCGGAAAAACCTAATCCCGCCCGATGCCTTTCCCTGGAAGGCGCCGAATGGCCAGACATACGATTCCGGCGAATTCGAAGCCATCATGGACGCGGCCCTCGAGCGCTCGGACTGGGACGGTTTCGAAGCGCGCCGGGCCGGGTCGGCCGCCAACGGCAGGCTGCGCGGCATCTCCATCGCGCCCTATCTGGAAAATACCGGGGCGGCGGGCGAGCTCGCCGATATCCGGTTCCGCGATGACGGGACCGTGGCGCTGGTCACCGGCGCCAAGGATCTGGGCACCAGCCACCGCACCCCGTTCGCGCAAATCCTGACCCAAAAGCTCGGCGTTCCGTTCGAGGCGATCGAGGTCATCCAGAACGATTCCGACGAGATGAGCCCCGGCGCCTCGGGCTCGGGCGGGTCCAAATCACTGGTCGGCGCCGGCAACGCGATCGTCGATGTCGCGGCGCTGATCATAGAAACCGGCAAAGTCGCCGCCGCCCATGTGCTGGAAGCGGCGGAAGAGGATATCGAGTTTGCGGCGGGTATCTTCAAGGTAGCGGGAACCGACCGCTCCATCGACGTTATGACGCTGGCCCGACGCTTGCGCGACTCCGCCCCGCTCCCCGACGGGGTGCCCGAGACGCTGGACAACAAGGCGGTGCACGATGCCAGCCCGTCGAGCTTTCCCAATGGCTGCCACGTCTGCGAGGTAGAGATAGAGCCGGAAACCGGCGAGGTCGAGATCCTGCGCTACACCGTGGTCGATGATTTCGGCGTGGTCATCAACCCGCTGGTGGTCGAGGGCCAGGTGCAGGGCGGCATCATGCAGGGCGTCGGCCAGATTCTGCTGGAAAACACCGTCTATGACGATGACGGCCAGCTTCTGACCGGGTCGTACATGGATTACGCCATGCCGCGCGCCGACGATCTGTGCAATGTGGATTTCTCGACCCGCAACGTGCCCTGCGTGACCAACCCGCTGGGCGTCAAGGGCTGCGGCGAAGCCGGCAATGGCGGCGCCATGCCGGCGGTGATGAACGCCATCATCGACGCGCTGTCGGTGCGCGGCATCACCGAATTCGACGCCCCGGCAACCCCGCACCGCGTCTGGCAGGCGCTCCAGGCAGCAAAGGGGTCGTAAGTGGCGGCGCGATGGCGTCGAAATCCCCCTATGGACTCCAATCGTCACACTGATTACAATTTTTAAGAGAAAATAACATAAAAACACAAGGGATAAGAAGTCAGGGATGATCCAATGGCGACATTTGATCTACGACAATTTCCCGTTTCGTTAAATGACCCCTTTGCATTGTCGGGGGACATAACAAATTTAGTAATAAACCAAAACAGCTCGACGTTAATTGATATAAGCGGATCTATTTCAGGAAATAATATCAGAGTAATATATCGCGGTTTTGGATTAGACCTAAATTTCATTACAGGAACAATTACAGGGTTTGATATATTTTTAAATAATAATCTTATTTTTGTATCGAATGGCTTCAGCATAACCGTAAATCAATTACTTTTTTCATCAGAACAGCAAGTAAATGAAATAATATTTTCCGGCAACGATACAATTCTTGGTCCCGGTTTCGGCACCATTCTGGAAGGCCTAGGCGGCAACGACACCATAGCCGCCGGGATCGGTAACGACACGATATTGGGCGGCACTGGCAACGACACGCTCAATGGCGGCGCCGGCGCGGACGATCTGAATGGCGGGGCCGGCACCGACACGGCGAGCTACTCGATCGCAACTTCCGGCGTCGATGCCCGTCTCATCGAC
>JAZFSB010000457.1:0-3833 GCA_036445935.1 Alphaproteobacteria bacterium
CTGATCCGCGTCGGGTCGAACGGCAGGTCCGGCAGGGTGACCACCTTGTTCCACGGGTTGAGCACGGCGTGCAGCGTGTCGCCGACCACGGCGGGCTGCTCGTAAATCTCCTTGAGCATGAAATGCGGATAGTTGCCCTTGCCGATCATGGCGCCCGAGGTCGCGGTCTCGCGCACCTCGCGCTCGACGACCTTACCGCTCTGATCATGCACCACGGCCCCGTCGGCCGAGATCTCGGCCCAGTCGCCTTCTTCCAGGTAGCAGATGCGCTGGGTCAGCGGGGCCAGCGCCAGCGCGTCCGAGCCGATATACATCTCGCCCTCGCCATAGCCGATGGCCAGCGGGCTGCCCCGGCGCGCGCCGATCATCAGCTCCTTATGGCCGGCGAACAGGATGGCCAGCGCGAACGCGCCTTCGAGCCGGGCGAGCGTCGCCGCGACCGCGTCGGCGGGAGACTTGCCGTCATCGAGATAGCTGCTCACCAGATGCACCACGGTCTCGGAATCTGTTTCGGTCTCGAAGACGTGGCCGGCGTCTTCCAACTCGCGCCGCAGCGTCTGGAAATTCTCGATGATGCCGTTATGGACCAGCACCACCTTGCCGTCGCTGTGCGGGTGCGCGTTGCGTTCGGTCGGCCCGCCATGGGTCGCCCAGCGCGTGTGGGCGATGCCGATGGTGCCGTCGAGCGGCTGGTCGCCGATCAGCGCTTCGAGATTGACGATTTTGCCTTCGGCGCGGCGGCGGTCGATGCCGCCATTGACCAAAGTCGCCACGCCGGCCGAATCATAGCCGCGATATTCCAGACGCTTGAGTCCGTCTACCAGCAGCGGGGCGACCGCGCCCTTGCCGATGATACCGATGATGCCGCACATGCGTAGGCTAGCCCGCCTTCTTGCTCTTGCCTTGGGCCGAGTCCTTTTCCGCCTGCCTGCGGGTGCGGAACTTGATCGCCCAGCCGGGACGCTCGGCCGGGGCGGCCCTGGTCACGGCCAGCGCGTCCTTGGCGACATCGCGGGTGATGACCGAGCCGGCGCCGACAATCGCGCCGTCGCCGATCTTGACCGGGGCGACCAGCGCCGTGTTCGAGCCGATGAAGGCCCCCGCGCCGATGTCGGTGCGTTCCTTGAAGAACCCGTCGTAATTGCAGGTAATCGTGCCGGCGCCGATATTGGCGCCCGGACCGACCCGGGAATCGCCGATATAGCTCAGATGGTTGGCCTTGGCGCCCTCTTCAATCAGCGCTTCCTTGATCTCGACGAAGTTGCCGATATGGGCATCGCGGCGAATGTCGGCGCCGGGCCTGAGCCGGGCGAACGGGCCGATGATCGCCCCCTCGGCGATGGTCGCGCCTTCGATATGTGAAAAGGCGCGGATCTCGACATTATCGGCGACGGTCACGCCGGGGCCGAACACCACGTCGGGCCCAACCACCACGTCGCGGCCAAGCCTGGTGTCATGGCTGAACCAGACGGTGCCGGGATCGATCAGGGTGGCGCCATTATCCATCGCCGTGGCGCGCAGCCGGTCCTGCATGGCAGCCTCGGCGCGGGCAAGATCGGCGCGCGAATTGACGCCCATCACCTCGATGAGGTCGGTGGCCTCTACCACGGCGCACGCCCAGCCCCTGCCGCGCGCGATGGCGACGATATCGGTCAGATAGTATTCGCCCTTGGCGTTGTCGTTGCCGATGGCGTCCAGCAACGCGAACAGCCGCGCGCCGTCGATCGCCATGATGCCGGCATTACACAGCCCGATGGCGCGTGTCGCCTTATCCGCATCGCGATATTCGACAATGGATTGCAGCGCCCCGTCGGCGTCGCGCACCAACCGGCCATATTCAGCCGCATCGTCGGGCCGGAAGCCGAGCACCACCACCGCCGGATCGTCGGCCGCCCGCCGGGCGGCCTCCATCGCGCGCATGGTGTCGGCGGTCAGCAGCGGGGTGTCGCCAAACAGAACCAACACATCGCCGTCGAAGCCCCCCAGCGCCCCGCACGCGGCCATAACAGCGTGGCCGGTGCCAAGCGGTTCATCCTGGATCACGGTCTCGGCCGGGGCGACGAAGGCTGCGACCTCACCCATGCCGGGCGAGACCACGAAAATACCGCGCTCGGCGCCGAATTCAGCCAGCCGGTCGAGCAGGTGGCCCACCATCGGCCGATTGGCGACCGGGTGCATCACCTTGGGCAGGGACGATTTCATGCGGGTGCCGCGCCCGGCGGCAAGCACGATGGCGGCGGTCCTGGACGTGCTCATGGTCTACTGAAGCTCCGCTGGCGATCTCGCGACATGATTATAAACCCTTTAGACCAAGAAAATGGCCTAAAAGTGAACAGGTTAACGAGGAATTTTTAGTCAGGCGGTTAGGCACCGGTCCACGTAAGTGGATAACGACCTAATCCGGCCGGGCGATGCGCCGGGTCGCGCCATCGCCCGACAGCGTCGCGGCCACGATATGCCCCACCAAAGCGCCAAATTTGGTCTCAAGCTCCATCCGCACCAGCACCGGACTTGTGCCCGGAAACACCCGCGCAAGCCACAAAATCGCGGTGTCTGTATTTGCCCAGCGAAGCCGCGAGCGCTTTTTGCGAAACCCCGCGATCCGTACCAGCCGAAGCCCGCAGCGCAGCGCCGGGCCGGAATAGGCGGAATAATCGGTGGCGCGGACCCGCCCCTCACCGACATGGCTGAACACCAGATCGTAGCGCCGGCGGCCGTCGAACACGCGCGCGGTGTTGTCGCAGCGCCCGGTTGCTCCGATCGCGCGCACTGTCGCCACGATGGCCGCCGCCAGATCGACCGTGCCAAGGCGCAGGGCTGCCGGCACCGGATCGCGGTCGTCATCATGGGGGATGGGATCGACCGAGGAGATCGGCGCACCGCCGCCTTTGGGAAAATCCAGGTCGATCCGGCGTTCGCGCCCGCGCCAGTTGCTGCGCGATATGGCCCGGACCGGCACCACGCGCCCATCGACCAGCCGGCCCTCGGACTCGGCCGTCATGTTCCAGGTGAAAAGCCATTCGATGATGCCGCGCGCGTCCAGCCGCAGCTTCATCGTGTAACCATCGGGTTTGACGCGCGTGTCGTACACGATATCGGCGGTCGGGAACCCACCGACATAGACCCGGTAATCCAGCGTGAGCTGGCGCTCGGCGGCAAGCGCCGTTCCCGGCCCAATCAACCAGGCGCCAAGCGCGGCACAGGTAGCTAAGCGAAGCATGGCCACAGAATAGCCCGCCCGGCCCGGCACGCAAATGGGGTGCCTTGACTTGGGCGGACCGCCCGCCTTATATGCGCATCCATCCGATACGGGCGCGTAGCTCAGCGGGAGAGCACTGCCTTCACACGGCAGGGGTCACAGGTTCAAACCCTGTCGCGCCCACCATTTTCCGGACGTAACTTCAATTAGTTACGGGCGGAAGACCATCCGCAGAAATGCCTCACGGACTCAGCTGTCACAAATCTGTCACAGCGAGGGTCTGTTTCATGGCCAATATCCGCAGACGAGGGGACCGATGGCAGGTCCAGGTACGTCGCAAGGGCGCACCGCCGACTTCCCGAACGTTCTTCAAGAAACAGGACGCAGAGCTATGGGCGCGGCAAACAGAAGTCGCAGCTGACCGGCGAGAACTTCCCATTGACCCGGCCTGTCTGGATCGCCTGACACTGGGCGACATCATCACCCGCTATCGGGACACCATCTCCCCCAAGAAGCGCGGCCACGACATCGAACGGGTCCGGCTCAACACCATCCTCAGACACAGGCTGGCCGACAAACTACTGTCCACCATCACCCGCATGTCTTATGTTTGGGTCGTCCCTAAGTGGAAAGT
>JAZFSB010000458.1:0-14163 GCA_036445935.1 Alphaproteobacteria bacterium
GCGGCGCTGCGAACCCGGGGGCCGCGCTTTTCACCCTTTTTCCAACGCCGCGCCCAACGCAGCGACGCAAGCGTGATAAAACCAATCCCGCCATCTTCGAAGCCCAGCTCCGCGCGCTGGGGCGTCACGTTGAGCACAACTGCCTTGCGCCAGGCTGGCACGGCCGCCGCGATGCCCTTGGGCGGCGCAAATGCAACCAGCGCCTCACGCCACGACGCGCCATCCGGCAACCGACCGAGCGAGCCGCGCCAGCCGTGGCGCCGGTCATATGCAACCAACCCGGCACGCAATTGCCGATCGGCGATGCCCTGCAATGTCGGATCGAGCGTGGTTCGCACCGACAGCCCACCGCCGTAAAGCGCCCCCTCGCCGTAGCGGTCCAGCAACTCGCGGCGAACTTCCTCGGCGAAGAATTCGGCCTGGGCAACGGCGGCGCCGGTCCGCCGCCGCAACACCAGCAACTCGGCACGCGCCTCGGCCGCCTGTATTTTGGTGATGTAGCCATCTTCGAGCATGCGGCCGATGACGTAATCGCGACGTGTCTTGGCGGCACGCGGATTGCGCGTCGGGTGGTAATTGCTCGGCGCCTTGGGCAGACCGGCAATGAAGGCGGCCTCGGCAATGCTCAACTTATCGGGGGGCCGGTCGAAATAGTTCAGCGCCGCCGCCGCCACGCCGTAGGAGCCAAGCCCCAGGTAAATTTCGTTCATATAGAGCTCAAGGATCCGGTCCTTGGTCAGCGCGCGCTCGATACGAAAGGCGAGAATGGCTTCCTTGATCTTGCGATCGATCGAAACCTCGTTGGTCAGCAGGAAGTTCTTGGCAACTTGCTGGGTAATGGTCGAGGCCCCGACTGGACGTTTGTTGCCCCCCAACCGGCTCAAATTGGTCACGACGGCGCGCGCCACGCCTATGAAATCGACGCCGGGATGGCTGTAGAAGTTCTTGTCCTCGGCCGACAACACCGCCTTGATAAGCAGCTTGGGGATCGCGTCTATCGGAACGAAGACCCGCTTTTCCCTGGCGAATTCGGCAAGCAGCCGACCATCGCCGGCATGCACCCGGGTAACCATCGGCGGCTGATATTCGGCAAGCTGCTGGTAATCCGGCAGACCGCGCCCGAAATGCCAGAACACGGCAACACCCGCGGCGGCGCCGCCAACGGCGGCGACCAGCAGGATGGCAATCAACCAGCCAAGTGTCCTAACCATGAATACTGCCCCGTCTTCCCGCCTCGTTTATCGGGAGAGTCCTGAAAAAACATCAAAATTTGGCGATTTTAAGGCTTCCGATAAGCCTGCTGCCGGGCGAAATGGACGTCGATCGCGGCAACCAGCGCCGCCGCCAGCCCGCGCCGATGTTTCGGGCTGGTGAGCATCCGCTCGTCGCTTGGGTTCGACAGATACCCCGTCTCGATCAGGATCGAGGGGATATCCGGCGCCTTGAGCACGGCGAAGCCGGCGAACCGGTGATTGTTGCGCAACAGCCGCATTTTCTTCGACAGCTCACGCGTGACGGCTTTGGCCAGTTTGACGGATTCGTTCTTGTTCAGGCGCTGGCGCAAATCGATCAGGATGCGCGCAACCGTCTTGCTCTGATGGTTGAGGTCGATGCCGGCGATGATATCGGCGCGATTTTCCTTCGCCGCCAACGCCGCCGCCTCGCGATCGGACGCGCGCTCGGACAGGGTGTAGACCGATCCGCCCCGGACCTTCGAATTGCCAATGGAATCGGCATGCAGCGAAATAAACAGGTCGGCGCCGGCGCGCTGCGCGATCGCGATCCGATTACGTAGCCGCACGAAAATATCGCGGTTTCGGGTCATCACCACCCGGTAGCGTCCCGACCGACGAAGCTGACGGCGCAATTCGCGCGCCTGCGCCAGGGTGATGTCTTTTTCCCAAACGCCGCGGCTGCCATGCGCGCCCGGATCGATGCCGCCATGGCCGGGATC
Source organism: Alphaproteobacteria bacterium (assembly GCA_036445935.1). Lineage (GTDB taxonomy): Bacteria > Pseudomonadota > Alphaproteobacteria > MPNO01 > UBA2964 > JAZFSB01. Next base: position 1,955 of record JAZFSB010000458.1, read on the forward strand.
GATCGCGATCAACGGTCGGGAATCGGTGGGTTTTCCCCGGAGCGCCCTGGGTAATGGCGGGGTCAATACAATAGCGGTCTTCCGGGTCGCCGGTTTACCGGACCGGAACGCCGACCGGCTGACCGGCTTCAGGTCGATGACCAGGCGGTGGGCCCGCTTGTCTCCCGGCGGTAGCAGAAAAGCCTTGGCAACCACCACCGGGCGCGCCACGTCGATCACCACGCGGGAATTGCCGGGCTGGAACAATCCCAGCCGGTAGCCCCGGATCAGCCGGCTGCGTGGCGCCGATCCAGGGCGGATTTTCCACCCCACCTCGGGCAGGTCGATGACCACGCGATAGGGGTTGGCCAGCGTAAAAACGTCAAACCGGACCGGCGCGGTCAGGTCGAGCACGAATCGGGTCTTGGCCGGGTAATCGCCGACGCGCACCGATTGCACCAGTGGCGCGGCGAGCGAGGGGGCGACCATGAACAAGGTCGCCGTAGTCAGGGCGAAGAACCAGCGCATTAGGCACATATAGCGGCCACAGATTGCCTTGTCGCGAGATATAGCTTCGTTTCCTGCATCGAATCAATGACTTTCGGCATCCGGTCACATCGTTCCGTTCTCCGGAAACCCTGTCGGAACCGCGGTAGCCCCGTTGAAACAAGTTGTGAGAATCGTACCAAAAGGTTAAGGTGTCGTTGTTGCGAACGATCGTGGACAGCCAGCATCGTCAGAAAAGGGCGATGCGGGGAGCGCGGTGGTCAGGCGTATAGGCCATAACTGGTCAGCGACCCGTCCCATTGCGCTTTGGTGCCACGATTATTGTTGGAAACGTCGAAGCCCGATACGGCCGCGAATTTGTATCCCCACCCGATGCGATGCGTTGGGTTTACATACTTTATGGGTTGATACACGCGCCGCTGGCTTCGCATTATGCAGATACTCCGCTGTCCGATGTTCGCACGGGCAGGACGTGAGTGTCGCGGGAAAGACCCGAATGTCCAAACGCATGCTGATTGACGGCACGCACTCGGAAGAAACCCGAGTGGTGATTACAAGCGGCAACCGTCTCGAGGAATACGACGTCGAGACATCTACCAAAACCCAACTCCGGGGCAATATTTATCTCGCCAAGATAACCCGCGTGGAGCCGTCGCTTCAGGCGGCGTTCGTCGATTTCGGGGGCAACCGCCACGGATTTTTGGCGTTCAACGAAATTCATCCCGACTACTACCAGATCCCCATCGAGGATCGCGAGAAGCTGAAGCGCGAAGTCGCCGAGATGGCCGGTACCGGCGAGGCGGCGCAGACCCACATCGATTCCATCGATGGCGACGTCGAGGCGCCCGACGAAAACGACAGCGACGAGACGGAATCCGAGGATGATCAATTCGACGCCGAGGATTTGGCGGCGGATAACGACCTTGACGAGGACGAAGAGCAAAGCCCGGATACCGCCGAAATCGACGATGAGGAGCCGGCGCCCGCCGACGAGGGGGACGACGCCCCCGTAAACGAAGCCACGGATGACGAATCCGAGGCCGAAATCGAAGGCGACGAAAGCGACTCCTTGGAGCCGGAAGGCGATGCCGAGCCGGAAGGCGATGCGGAACCGGAAGAAGACGCGCCGAAAACCGGGCGCAAGCGCGGCGGACGACGCAAGACGGCGGGCAACCGGGGCCGTCAGCGCCGAGAGAACCCGATGCGGCGGTACCGCATTCAGGAAGTCATCAAACGGCGCCAGATACTGCTTGTCCAGGTCGTCAAGGAAGAGCGCGGCAACAAGGGGGCGGCGCTAACCACCTACCTGTCGCTGGCCGGGCGCTACTGCGTGCTGATGCCCAATACGGTGCGCGGTGGCGGCGGTATTTCGCGCAAAATCACCAACGCCACCGACCGACGGCGCCTGCGCGATCTGGTCAAGGACCTGAACGTGCCCGAAGGGATGGGCGTGATCATGCGGACCGCTGGCATGGAGCGCAACAAGTCCGAGATCAAGCGCGATTTCGATTATCTGATGCGCGTCTGGGAGGACGTGCGCGAACTCACGCTCGAATCGGCCGCGCCCGCCTTGGTCTACGAGGAAGGCAACCTGATCAAAAGGGCCATCCGCGACCTCTATACGCGCGAGATAGAAGAAGTGCTGGTCGAGGGAACGGAACCCTATCAGGCCGCGAAAAAGCTGATGCGGCTGATGATGCCGAGCCACGCCAAGCGGGTTCAGCCCTATCGCGACACCACCATTCCCCTGTTTCACCGCTTCCAGATCGAAGGCCAGCTCGAAGCCATGCACAGCCCGGTGGTGCAGCTCAAATCCGGTGGTTACCTGGTAATCAACCCGACCGAAGCGCTGGTTTCCATCGACGTCAATTCGGGCCGCGCTACCAAGGAACGCAATATCGAGGAAACCGCCACCAAGACCAATCTCGAGGCGGCCAGCGAAATCGGGCTTCAATTGCGTATGCGCGATCTGGCGGGGCTGATCGTCATCGATTTCATCGATATGGACGATAGCCGCAACCGGCACGCGGTCGAGCGCCGCGTCAAGGAAGCCGTCAAGCCCGACCGGGCACGGATTCAGCTTGGGCGGATCAGCTCCTTCGGCTTGTTCGAGATGTCGCGCCAGCGAATGCGTCCCAGTCTGATCGAGACCAGCACCGAGCTTTGCGAGCACTGCCAGGGTTCGGGTTACGTGCGGTCCATCGAATCAACCTCGATCCGGGTATTGCGCTCGATCGAGGAAGAAGGCATTCGCAATCGCAGCAGCGAGGTCACGGTTTCGGTCGCAACCCCGATCGCGCTCTACATCCTGAACCAGAAGCGTGACGCGCTGATCGATATCGAGCAGCGCTATGCGTTCAAGGTGGCGATCCAGGCCGACGATTCCCTGGTGCCGCCGGAATTGGAACTGGTCCGCACCAAGGCCCGCGCAGATTCCGACGAAGGGCCTGTGGCGCTCCACGATCGAGGAACGGTGGTCGACGAGGAAGACGACGACGCCAAGACCGAGCCCGAAGCTCCCGAAGCGGCGGAGGCCAAGGAAAACGAGGGCGGCGGTCGCAAGCGGCGGCCACGTCGCCGTCGTCGCAAGACCGCCGATGCGACAACTGAAGCGGTCGAGACAGACCAGCCCGAGATACCGGCGCCAACGGCAACCGACGAGGCGGCGCCAGCGGAAGCGCCTGGCGACGGTGAGGCAGAGCCCGCCACGGAGGATGAATCCGAGCGCGCCCCCCGCCGACGCAGACGGGGTCGCCGGGGCGGCCGGCGGCGCAGTGGCCGCGGCGCGAAATCCACCGCCGAGGGTGACAACGACACCCAGCCCACTGACAGCGGCGAGGAAGCGGCACCCGAACTGGTCGAGGTTGAGGCAGCAACCCCCGAGACCGAAACGGTTGCCCCTGAAGTAGAGCCCGAGCCCGAGCCGCAAACTCAGCCGGAGCCTGTCCCGGCGGCAGCGGCTTATGAGGAAGTCGAGGCCCCGGAGATCAGCGAACCGGAGAACCAGTCCCCGCAAGGCGACGGCACGGAACAACCCGACCCGGATACGGGAAACCCGGAGACACCATCCGATGGGGCAAGACGCGGCTGGTGGCAGCGTATGCTGGACTGATCAGCCCTGAGCAGGCACCCAGCCACGGAGCCGTTCAACCGCCTGGGTGATCGCCGTCGACGTACCGGAAAAGGAAATTCGGAGATAGCCCGCCCCGCGCGCATGGTCAAAATCGGTCCCTGGCGCGACGGCCACGCCGATTTCGTCCAGCATGCGGCGACAGAACGTCTCGCTGTCGTTGGTCAGGTGGGTGACATCGGCGTAGATGTAAAACGCGCCGTCGGCCGGCGCCAGCCGATCGAACCCGATGGCAGGCAACGTATCCAGCAAGACGCGGCGGTTGGCGGCGTAGCGCTCGACGTTCCGATCGAGCTCCTCGGTACAGTCAAAAGCGGCCAACGCCGCAATTTGGGACAATGTAGGAGCTGAAATGAACAGGTTCTGCGCCAGGCATTCGATGCTGCGCAGCAAATCTTCCGGAACCACCATCCAGCCAATCCGCCAGCCGGTCATCGAAAAATATTTTGAGAAGCTGTTGATGACCACCCCATCGTCGCCATAACGCAGCGCGCTCACACCCGTCCGCTCATAAGTAATGCCGTGATAGATTTCGTCGGAGATCAGGCGGATTCCCCGGTCACGGCAATAGCCGGCAAGCGCCGCCAGTTCGGTCTCGCCGAGCATAGTGCCTGCCGGGTTGGAGGGGCTGGCCACAATCAACCCATCGATCGGCCCGTCGATCGAGTCGAGTAGCGCGGGCGTCGGCTGGAACCGGGTTTCAGGGCCAGTCGGCAGGCACACCGGCTCGATGCCAAGCGCCAGCAGGATATTGCGATAGCCGGGATAGCCGGGATCGGCCAGCACCACTCGATCACCGACATCGAACGCTGCCAGGAAGGCAAGCACGAAGCCACCCGACGAGCCGGTGGTGATCGCGATCCGCGCCGGGTCGACCGTCACCCCCTGCGTCGCGGCATAATGGGTCGCGATGCGCTGGCGCAGCGGGTCGATTCCGAACGCCTCGGTATAGCCCAGTCGGTCGCTTTGTAGCGCCTCTTTCGCGGTGTCAATCACGAGTTTGGGCGCTCCGCTTTCCGGCTGGCCGAGTTCCAGATGCAACACGTCGTCGCCAGCGGTCTCGCGCGTGTTGGCCGCGCGCAGCACATCCATGACAATAAAGGGCGGAATGCCACCGCGGCGGGAAACCTTCAGCGCCATCCGCTTAACGCTCCGCGTTGATCGCGTAGCCAAAGCCACGCGGATCACTACGTACCGCGCACAGGTCCGGTTTGCCCAGCATCCCTTCCGGGCACAGCATAATATTGACCAGCGCCGCCGCGCGCCCTTCCCCGCCCGATGGGCGAGGCCGGACAGCCGCCATGGCCTCATCCATGTTTTGCCCGGCCGACACCGCGCCCAGCATAACGGTCGCCAACGCAATCGGCGCCGAGCCATCGCCGGCTCCGGTCGCCGCCATAAACGCCTGAGGTACGTTGTGGTTGACCATGAGCGCCGGGGCCACTCCCAGCGTCGCGCCACCATCGGCGGGCGACACCGCCACCACCCCATTGCCGGTCAGCAACCGCCCGGACCCGAAGAAGCGGTTCATCGTCAGCACGCAGGCCGCGGCATTACCCTCGCGATCGATTACCAGCAAGCCGGCGCTCGCGCGGTCCGCGTTGGGGCGCGACAGCGTCGCGCCATAGGCTTTGTTCGCCGCCGACGCAATCAAACGGGGCCTGTCAGCGGGGGTGGCATCGGCAAAACCGCCGCTCTCACCAAGCGCCGTCCATAAAGCGGCGACGACCCTGCCACCAACCGCCGGCGAGGGCGCGAAATGCAGCATATGATTGCCAAACGGCATGGTGATGGTTTTGCGCCAGACAGGACGATAGGCGCGCATATCCTCTATGGTGAGCCAACCGCCGGCGCCGCGCACGCTATCGATGAACTGGCGGGCCTGAACCGCGGTGTGAAACGGGCCCGGCCCGACGGCACGCATATTAGACAAGGTTCCGGACAGGTCGGCCTGGCGCAGCGCCTCGCCCTCGGCCAGGATTTTTCCATTTCGGTCGGATAGCAACGCCTTGAGGCCCGGCGAGGCAGCAACGCGCCCGGGACTGGCTGCAATCGCGCGAATCAACCCGCGCGGCATCGGGGTGCCGAACCGCGCCATCCTTTCAGCCGGCAAAACGGTCTGCTCCCAGCGCAGTTGCCCGTAACGCGCATGCAGCGCGAACAACCCACGCGGGCTGCCGGGCACGCTGGCGATCCAGCGGCCGGATGGCGGCCGGGTACGCGCGGCGCGTGGCAGAAAATCAAGCGCCTCGGCCTTGTTGGCGGTTTTGTCGAAATACATGCAGACTCCGCCGCCGCCAAGACCGGCTACATCGGGCCGCGTAACCATCATGGCGAACGCCATCGCCACCGCGGCATCGGCCGCCGTACCCCCCGCAGACAGCACATCACGTCCGATGAGGGTCGCCTGCGGCTCGTCCGCGGCAACGCCGCCAAAATAATTGGAGACATGGCCGACAACACCAACCGGCGGTCCATCGTCGGCACAGCCGCTAAGCCCCAACACCAACGCCATAACCACCGCGCATTGACGACCCGGCATACGCCACCTACCTTTCATCAAGGTAACTGGAGCCTTGCCCGTGCCGCGCCACACCCCGTTCTTTAATGTAATCAACATGTTAGCTGTTACCGTCTGGCTGATAGCCGGTTTAGTTGCAGGATTGAGCGCGCTTCCCGCGGCGGCCCAGCCGCAAATTCGCGATGCGGAAATCGAAAATATCATTCGTGCCTACGCCGCGCCACTCCTCAACGCGGCTAACCTCGACCCCGACGCTTTTAATACCCACCTGATCAACAGCGACGACCTCAATGCCTTCGTCGCGCGCGGCCAGCGTTTGTTTATCACGACCGGCCTGTTGCGCCGCAGCGCCAACGCCAACCAGGTTCTCGGCGTCATGGCGCATGAGATGGGACATATCGCGGGCGGACATCTGGCGCGTCTGCATGACGCCATGAGTACGGCTGGCAAGACCGCGCTGATTACCCAGCTTCTCGGCGTCGCGGTCGGCGCGCTGTCTGGCCAACCGGGCGCCGGCGTAATGATTGGCGGCGGTGGCGGAGCCGTCGCGCGGCGCTCGCTGCTGAATTTCAGTCGCAGCCAGGAACAGGCGGCCGATCAGGCGGCGGTGACCTATCTGGACAGTGCGCGGCTATCGACGAAAGGAATCCTCGAATTCCTGACGATCCTGGAGCAGCAGGAATTCCTGCAATCCGAACGGCAGGACGCCTACCTGCGAACTCATCCGCTGACCCGAAGCCGCATCGCCTTTGTGCGCGGCCATGTTGAGCGTTCGCCCTACAGCAACAATCGGGCGCCGGAAAAATTCGAACAGCTTCACCGGCGCATGGTGGCCAAGCTTGACGGCTTTCTCGCCCCACCCGGCAACACGCTCGCCAAGTACAAGGCCGATGACGGCTCGGTGCCGGCGCGCTATGCGCGTGCGATTGCGTATTACCGTCAGGCCGAGTTGAACGAGGCGCTACCGCTGATCGCCTCGCTGATCGCGGATGAACCAGCCAATCCCTATTTCCGGGAATTACGGGGGCAAGTCCTGTTCGAAAACGGCCGCCTGGCCGAAGCGATGCCCTCTTATGAAGAAGCCATAAGGTTGCTGCCCGAGACTCCGCTACTGCTAACGTCACTCGCCCACCTCCAGATCGAACTCAACCGGCCGGAGTTGTTGCCGCGCGCCATCGACAATGTGAAACGCGCGTTGCAGGTAGACCCGTTTTATCCGTTGGCCTGGCGCCTGGCCGCCACCGCGTATGGCCGCCGGGGCGAAATGGGCCTTTCCGCATGGTCGCTGGCCGAATACAACCTTCTGGTCGGTCGGGAACGCGATGCCCGCGCCCTGGCCGAAAAGGCCGCGCGGCTGCTCAAGCGGGGTTCGCCGTCCTGGCTCAGGGCGCAGGACATCATCAGTGGCACAAAAAAACCACTCTGATGCTGGCGCCCGGATTGACGCTTGCTTAAATCTTGTTGGTTACAATCAAAGATTGCTCATCAACGGAGAGCATCGATTATGAAAGTTTTCGTGTCAGCTGCAATTCGCGGGACCGTGTTCGCCGTGTTCCTGACGGCGTTCGCCATGGCGGCCACGCCCCCGGCTTCCGCCCAGAATAGTGCGGCCGGCGGCAAGGCCGAGGTCGAACGGATCGTTCGCGATTATCTGCTCAAGAACCCGGAAATTATCGTCGAGGCATTCGATGCCTACAAGAAAAAGCGGGAGGCCGCCGAACAGGCCGCCGTCACCGCCGCGCTCAGGGACCGCAAGACGGAAATCGAGACCGATCCCAACTCGCCGGTCGGCGGCAACCCGCTGGGCGACGTCACCGTGGTCGAGTTCTTCGATTACCGGTGCGGTGTGTGCAAGAGGGTGCACCCGATAGTTACAGAGCTGATCAAGTCGGACAGCAAGATTCGCCGCATCTACAAGGAATGGCCAATTCTCGGCCCGACCTCGGTATACGCGGCCCGTGCGGCACTGGCCTCGCGGAGCCAAGGCAAATACCTCGTCTTCCACGATGCGATGATGGCGTCGCGAACAAATTTAACGCCGCAAGCGGTCCTGGTGATCGCCAAGAACGTCGGGCTCGACACCGACAGGCTGACCCGCGACATGAAAGACCGCAAGATCGCTGAGACGCTCAACCAGAATTTCAAGCTGGCCAAGGTGCTGCGGATAAACGGCACACCGTCCTTCATTATCGGCGACACACTGATACGCGGTGCACGCGATCTCGACACCCTGCGCAAACTGGTCGCCGACGCCCGCGGCGCGAAGGCGCGCTAGCGCATTTTCCGCTCACGTGATATTGGCGGCTTCCGGCTGCTTGGCCGGCTGAGCGTCGTCGAAGGCGGGTAGCGCCATGCACGCATCGAATATCCGCATCAGGGTCGGATTGCCGTCGAGCGGGCTATCGAAGCGCTTGGCATTGAATATCTGTGGCACCAGGCAGATATCGGCCAATCCCGGCGTATCACCGTGGCAATAGACTCCGGTGTCGGCGCTCGCCGCCACCATGGCCTCGAGCGCGTCCAACCCTACCTTGACCCAATGGCGGTACCACGTGTCACGTTCCGCTTCGCTGGCGCCAAGCTGGCCGGTCAGATACTGCAATACCGCCAGATTATTGAGCGGGTGGATGTCGCAGGCGATCAAATTGGCGATACCGCGCACTCGGGCGCGGCCCAGCGCGTCGCCGGGCAGCAGAGACGGCGGCGGCCGGGTTTCGTCGAGATATTCAATGATGGCGAGAGACTGAACCAGCACAGCGTCATCATCGATCAGCGTCGGCACCCGTCCCTGCGGATTGACCCGCCGGTAGCCATCGGACGACTGATCGCCAGCCTGCAGATTAACCAGTTCGGTCTCGCACTCGATACCCTTGAGGTTCATCGCAATCCGCAATCGAAAGGCCGCCGACGAGCGGAAATACCCGTATACCTTCATCCCTTGTCCTCACCCATCACCCAACGCCGCCCCGCTCGTTTGCGCGCAAGAGTAATACCTACCAGACCAGACCCATCAAATATAGAATTCCCGCAGCGGCGGAAAGCCGTTGAAACCGACCGTGCAGTAGCTTGCGGTATAGGCGCCGGCGCTAAGAATTTCGACCCGGTCACCAGTCTTGAGATCTAGTGGCAACTCATAGCCCGCCATGTCATAGAGAACATCGACCTCATCGCAGGTCGGACCGGCAACCACCACCGGGCCGCATGGCTTGCCGTCATGCGGGGTGCGCAGCCGGTACTGGATGGCTTCGTCCATGACTTCGGCCAAACCACCGAACTTGCCGATATCCAGATAGACCCAGCGCCGCGCGCTGTCGTCTGACTTGCGCGAAATCAAAACCACCTCGCTTTGAATCACCCCCGCATCACCGGGAATGTAGCGGCCGGGCTCGGCAATTATGATCGGCAGGCGATTACCAAAATGCCGGGTCATGGCACCCATTATCGCCTGGCCGTAACTGTCGATCGTGGGCGCCTCGGCCCGGTAGCGGGCCGGAAATCCACCGCCAATATTGACCATTCTCAGATCAACCCCGTCGTCGGCAAGTTGCTGGAAAATCGCCGACGATGTCTCAATCGCGATATCCCACTGATCGAGGTCGCGCTGCTGCGAGCCGACATGAAACGAAATGCCATGCGGTTCGAGGCCGCGCGCGCGCGCCATTCCGAGCAGCGGCGCAACCATCGTTGGATGGCAGCCGAACTTCTCCGACAGCGGCCAGTCGGCCCCGTCGCCGGTCATCAGAAAACGGCAATAGACCTTCGCCCCCGGCGCGGCCTGGGCCAGCTTTTCAAGCTCGGCCTCGCTATCGAAGGCGAACAGGCGGACGCCAAGCGCATAGGCCCGGGCGATATGAGAGGCCTTCTTGATGGTGTTACCGAACGAGAGACGCTCCGGATCAGCGCCGATTTCCAGGCAGCGTTCGATCTCATAGATGCTGGCAGCGTCAAAACAGGCCCCTAACCGATGCAACCGCGACAGAATCTCGTGCGCCGGGTTTGCCTTCACGGCGTAATAAATCCGTGCCAGCGGCAAGGTTCCACGAAGGCGTAGAAAATTCTCCTCGACCACATCCAGGTCAACGACCAGGCAGGGGGTTTCAGGATTCTGTTCGGCAACAAAACGGGAAATGCGTTCCGTCATGGGAACAACGGTCTCCACCACCGCGGCACCATGGCCGCGCACATTCAAGGCGCGCGTTTTTACACGGAGTCCAGAATGGGTAAAGACAAATTATCGTCGGAGATCGAATTGCGGTCAGCCGAGCTGGAAAATCTTCTGCAAGGCGAACATGCCAGCCAACCCGCCAATGATGAGGAGGGCAAGAACGATCAGCGGCCCGGTTAATCCGTTACTCTTTTTCTCTGCGCGCTTGCGAGACTTGCCGGCGCGGGCGCGCCCGCCGCCGCGGGCCGTGCCGGCGGGCTTTTTCGGGGTTGCCCGATCGTCCTTCTTGTAGGCTTTATTTTGGGCCCGCCCGCCGCGAAAAATGGTACGGGTAATGGTTTCCTGGGTCGATTCATCGAAGGTTTCCTCGACCACGCGCACCCCGGAAAAGCGGTTCCCGTCGTCCATGCGCTTGGCCTCGAACATGGCAAGCGCCTGATCGTCGAAAACGGCATCGATCGTCCATCGACCGCTGTTAAATGTCTGAATTTCATATGCTCGCATACTAATCACTTTGCGACGAAGTTCTCACACCGGCCGCTTATGTCTCCTTTGATTTGCGGCAGTTGGCCGCACACAAAAGACCGCTTATTGTTTCTCCGTCATCGCTCATCGGCAGAATGATGCTGCGATACAGCAATTTGGTACCGTCATCCTGGGAAAATTCGCCGCCATGCGAAATCGGGGCACGTTTGTCGAGTACCTGGTCCAGATAATCGATGGTAACGGAAAACAGCAATTTATTTCCGAGCTCGGAAACCCGGCGTCCAACAACAACACCCTGAAGACGAAGGGCAATTTCATCGCCAACCGCGCGAATGATCGGGTCGCCCTCGGTACCGATGGTTTCGAGCACGAAGCAATGCGGCCAGATATCGGGAATCTTGGCGGGATCGACATCGGCGAAGGTTGGGTAGGTCTCGTCACCGCGAATCTCACGCCAATAGGCGAGCAAGCGCAAAACCAGGCGCCTCTCCATGCCTTGGGGCATTTCCTTTCGAACCACGGCTTGGTCCAAACCTTCGGGGTTTTTTTCCATTACCGAACTACCTGACGAAAATTTTGGGAGATCACGGTCGAATAAATTACTTAAACAAATGAAAAATCGGGAATAATTCAAAATTATTTACATGAACTTGGCCATGTACCGTAGCCCGACCATCGCGCCGACACCGATCACCAAAATTATCGTCGCCATGATCATCAGCGTGTAGAGACTTCTATGGCTCTTCGATCCGGACGACCCGCCGGATTTACGGGTCGAACCTGCCTTTGTCTTCTTGCGCGACTTGTTCTTTTGTGACTTGGACGCACCGCCCTTCTGTTCCCGCGTCGATTTGTTGGACTCGCGGGCAACCATTCGCGTGACTTCCTTCGCGGCCTGGAGGCGGGGATCGACTTCTTCAGTCATTTTTTTGAGGCGCGAATAGATAACGCTGCAATCGCTGGTATCGGAACCTTCGCGAAACACCTCTTCCAGAACGCGGATGCCATTATAGCGGTCGGATTCGTGCAGCCGCGTCGCTTCGAAAAGCGCGGTATCCCGGTCGTCAAAATAGGAATCGAATTCCCATTTCGAAGCCTTGTAAACCTGCAACTCGAATGACTGCATAACCGTTACCAATTTACCCACTGCAACCATGCCCATCAGGCACATTTAGGCGCACCCACTGCCGGTGGCAGCATCTAACGGCAGTATTGTGTGTACGGCAGTAGTTAAAATACCGTTTATTCGGCAAAATCGTTTAACCTGCTTGTCTCGCCGGCAGACAGTAAAATCGACATCCAGCCAAACTGGGCGTTGCTTCGGCGCAGCCCGTGTTATAGGCCTAGCCACGAAAACCAACCCACTGCGAGGCGCCGGACGTGCCGACTCCGCCCCGAATAATGATAGTTAACGGTCCTAA
>JAZFSB010000459.1:0-3491 GCA_036445935.1 Alphaproteobacteria bacterium
CCCGTAATCGCGCCACGCGAAATTGCGCACGTCTGGCTGCGTGCCGGGATTGGTCGGCGTGTGGCCGAGCCCCTCGCCAAAACTGAAATGCTCGATATTGAGCCCGATATAAACCGCGAGCCTCTTGCCGTCCGGCCAGTCATAGGTAGGCCGCGCCGTAATCGGCGAATAGTCGTAGCGGCCGTGCTTCTTCAACTCCATGGAACGTCGGGCTCCCCGTCCAGTGTCTGCGCTCAGGCTTGGCGGAAAGATCGCACCGCCCGGCGTGCGCCGCAAGCCGTGGTGGAATGACCCTTTCGATGTTATGGATTCTATCGATCCAAGCGGGAGTCCGGATTTGACGGTCGAGATTTCACCCCTGCCGGGAACGATGGGCGCCGAGGTCACGGGCGTCGATCTGTCCCGCCCGGTCGATGCCGAGACGGCGTTGCGGCTCAACGCCGCCTGGCTCGACCGCATATTGCTGCTGTTCCGGGACCAGACGCTGAGCGACGACGCGCTGCATCGCAGCGCCGACTGGCTGGGCGCGATGAGCACCATCCACATGCCGGTCGAGCGACGGGGCGATGCCGATACCGCGATCGCGCTGATCTCCAATATCGTCGATGGCGAAGGCCGGCCGATCGGCGCGCTGGGCGATGGCGATATGTGGTTCCACCACGACAACAGCTTCACGCCCGAGCCCGACAAGGCGACCTGGCTCTACGGAGTGGAGATCCCGACGGAAGGGGGCGACACGCTGTTCGCCGATTGTCATGCCGCCTGGGACGCCCTGCCTGACAGGTTGCAAGGCGCTATCGCCGGCCGCCGGGTGTTGCAGGTCTATGACTATACCGTCCGCGAGGTCCCGGACCTGTCCGCGCTCGACGGCGTGCCGCATTGCTGGCAGCCCGCGGTGGTCCGCCACCCGGAGAACGGCCGCGCCGCGCTCTATATCGACCGGCTGATGAGCGCCGCCATCGAGGGCTATGACGACGACGAGGGCGCGGCCCTGCTGGCAGAAATCTTCCCCTATGTCGAGCGGTCCGATTACGTCCACCAATGGCGGCTCGGCGATTACGTGATCTGGGACAATCGCAACTCGGCCCACGCGCGGACCGATTACCCCGCCGATCAGCGCCGCCTGCTCAAGCGCGGCAAGGTCAAGGGCACGGCCCTGGATATGGCCGAGGTCCAAGGTGGCAGCTTGGCTGCCGTCTGAAGCGGTTTCCGCTGATAGGTGGCTCGGACGGGCGTGCGGCCTTCGAGACGCCCGCTATTGCGGGCTCCTCAGGCTGAGGTAGAATTTTGATGGCATTGAAAAATGATCCTCATGCTGAGGAGCCCGGCAAAGCCGGGCGTCTCGAAGCACGCATGTCGGAAAACCCGCGCGCTGACGCCCCTAACGCCAAGCGCCCAGCCGGTTGAGAACCCAGTCCGCGTCGGCCAGCAGGCGCGTGTCTTCGTAGCGCCGCCCGATCAGCTGGATGCCGACCGGCATGCCGTTCGGGCCTTTATGCGTCGGCAGGGTGATCGACGGCGCATGCAGGGTGGTCCACAGCCCCTGGAAGGCGGGATCGCCGGTCCAGTCCAGCCCCACCGGGGCCTCGCCGTTGGCGCTCGGCGACAGGATGAAATCATAGCCATCCAGCAGACCGGCCATCTGGGCACGACAATCTTCTGCCAGAACCAGCGCCGCCAGGTAATCGCTGTGCGGGACCTCGCCGCCGCGCCGCACGATGTCGCGCAGCGCCGGGCTGATCGCGTCGCGCGCATGCGCCCATTCATAGGCCATGACCCGCCAGCGCTCGACATCGTTCAGCGTGTTGCGCGCCGCTTCCAGGCCGCTGAATGAATTGGGCAGGATAAAGTCGCGCACCGAACAGCCGGCCTTCTCCAGCCGCGCCGCCGCGTCCTCAAGCGCCGCCCGGCTCTCTGCCTCCGCCTTGTCCCACATGGGTGTCCGGCACAAACCGATCGTGGGCGCTGACTCCACCGGGCGCGCTTCCAAGGTGTCGCGCCCGGTCAGGGCGGCTGCGAACAGGTCGATATCGCCAACGGTTCGCGCATGCAGCCCGATGGTATCCAGGCTTTCCGCCGCGAACTTGATGCCCGCGCGGTTGAAGCTGTTGAAGGTCGGCTTGTAGCCGACGATGCCGCAATAGGCCGACGGGCGCAGCACCGATCCCGCCGTCTGGGTGCCGAAAGCGAGATGCGCCATGAAATCGGCGACCGCCGCCCCCGATCCGCTGGACGAGCCGCCCGGCGTACGGGTCGCATCATGCGGGTTGCTGGTGCGGCCCGGCGTGCGACCGGCGAATTCGCAGGACACGGTCTTGCCCAGGATGACAGCGCCCGCGGCGCGCGACAGCCCGACGCAGGACGCGTCCGCCAAAGGGCGATTTCCATCATAGATTGGCGAGCCCATGCCGGTCGGCATATCGAACGTGTCGATGATGTCCTTGACGCCCACGGTCGCGCCCAGAAGTAGCCCCGTCCGCCCGGCCCGGTCCTGCGCGCGGGCCTGGGCAATGGCCTGGTCGGGGTCGATATGGATCCAGGCGCCGACTCTGTCCTCGCGCGTTTCCACGCGGGCCAGACAAGCGCGGGTCACGTCCTCGCAGCTGAACCGCCCGTCGGCGACGCCTCGTGTCACCTCGACGGCGGATAATTGGTTCAATGGTACGTCCGCCACTTTCACCTCCTCCACCCGACAATTCGGCCAAACTGCCATCCAACGCAAATCCGGGCAAGGCGGACGGGCGTGAGGTTACTGTCTCAGTTTGGACCAGAAGGAGACATCCAGGGATCGCGAGCGACACTAACTATTCTGTGAAGTCGTTCGTGTGTTCGGATTTGGCCGGATCACTGTAGGTCGCGAACACCTTCAGTCGTCTGAGACCGTCTTGCTAGCCGAGCAGTCAGGCGATTACGGTATGTAGGAGGGATAGTAAATGGGCCAAACTCTCGCAAAAAAACCGGGACCACTTGGACCAAGCCCGTCACAAGCGCAAACCAACAGGAGGCGATACCGATGCTGAAGGGAAAAATCGCCGTCGTAACCGGCGGCGGACAAGGTATTGGCAAGCATGCCGCAAAGACTCTCGCTGAAAACGGCGTCAAAGTTGTCATCGCCGATATCAATCTAGAAACAGCCAAGAAAGCCGCCGCGGAACTCAGCGCGCTATCGGAGACGACAGCCGTTTCGCTGGATGTTCGCAACGAGGACGACGTGCGGAGCACGTTCGACACGGTGACAAAAAATATCGGCGGAATTGACATCCTCGTAAACAATGCGGGGGTTGTGCCTCACTTTCGTTGGGGTTCGCCCCTCTGGCCGCAAATAAGCGACATGCCGATCGAGTTTTGGGATCGGGTCATTCGCACCAATCTCTACGGCACGTTTTTCTGCACCAAGCACGTTATCCCGCACCTGAAGAACCGGAACGGCGGTCATATCATCAATCTTTATGGCGGCGGCGGGACCAAGCCACCCGGCGCCCTGACCTACA
>JAZFSB010000460.1:0-4122 GCA_036445935.1 Alphaproteobacteria bacterium
GCGAACACGGTCATCAGCAGTCCAAGCTGGGTGAAGCTGAGCGCGTATTCCGCCCGGATAAAAGGGAACAAAGGCGGCAGGGTGTAGTGAAACAAATGGCTCATCATGTGCCCGGACCCAATCAGCCCAAGCACCTTGGTATCGCGCATCACCGTCGACGCCGCCACCCCCATGAAAATTTCCTTATAAACCACGAGTCACGAGAGACTGTTAGCTAACAGATAATACCATCGCCGGCCCGGGGATAGAACGACACAGGGCTAGAGCATTTTCCGTTCATGCGGAATCGCACCGGGCCGATTCCGTCAGATCGGAAAACGCACTACCTTCCGCCCCGCGCGCCCCCCAGCCAGGCCAGGCAGGCGTCGGTCAGGTCGTCGATCAGCGCGTCGCCGGTTTGCTGGCCGGTGATGTCCCGGACACGGTGGTGCAGCACGTCGTTGGCCCAGCCGCTATGGATCAGCTGCAGGGCGAAATCGACCGCGTGGGCGGGGTCGGGATGGGCTATTTCCTGGCGTCTGGTAAGCAGCAGCGGGCGCAGGCGCTCGCGCACCTCGGCCCAGCTTCTGGCGTAGCGTTCGTGGAATGCGTCGTCGATGCCGCTGCGCTGGATAAACACCCTTGTCATGGCGCGGCGCTGGCCCGCGAACACGAACAGCGCGCGCACGGTCTGGCGGACCATCACCTCTAGCGAGGCATTTTCCGCCCGGAACAGGTCGCACAGAAACTCGATGCGCTGGATGAGCTGGCCGCATTGCTGGTCGTGCAGGTGGAGAAACAGGCTCTCCTTGTCGTTGAAGCGGGCATAGAAGCTGCCCACCGAGCAGCGCGCGCGGGTGGTGATGTCGCCCACGGTCGTGCCGTCATAACCGTGCTCGGCGAACAGGGTTTCCGCCGCCGCGACCAGGCGCGTGAGCGTCTTTCGGCTGCGGTCCTGACGCGGCGCGCGACCGTGGCTGGCATCGACGGTGGCGGTGTCCACCTGCTACTCCGCCGCGGCCATTTCCGGTTCCGCCAGGTGGCGCAGTTTGGGCATAACCTCGTCAGCGAACAGCCGCGTGCTCTTTTCGGTGAGCTCGGCCGGCAGCGTGCCGAATTGCAGCATGGTGACCAGATTGCCGAAGCCCATCTTCGACTGGTATTCCTCCAGCCGTTCGGCGACCGTTGATGGGCTGCCGCACAGGAACATGCCGGATTTGGTCAGGTAATCGAAGGCCAGGTGGCCAATCCGCGCCTTGAACTTGGTTTCCATCACGTATTTGTACGACGTCATCGACGAATAGCCGGGCGGCAGCTTGAACTGGACCGGCGAGATCAGGAACTTGTTGAAAAAGTTCTCGATATGCTCGGCGGCTTCACGCGCCGCGATTTCGTCGGTCTCGGCGACATAAAGCGGCAATGCCCAGCCGAGCTGGTTGGGCTCGCATTGATAGCCGTAGGTTTCGCATTGATCGGCATAGGCGTTCAGGTTGCGCTGAACCGACTCGGTTGGGCTGAAGGTGATCAGGTAGGTGTATTTGCGGTCCGGATGCGATGCCCAGTCGAGCGTTTCACGCGACCCCTGTGACGGTACCCAGACCGGCGGGTGCGGTTGCTGATAGGGGCGGGGCCACAAATTGACGTACTGGAAGCGATAATACTTGCCGTCGAACGGGAACGGCCCCTCGCGCGTCCAGGCCTGCATGATCAGATCGTGCGCTTCGTGAAAGCGCGACAGGGATTCGGCGGGATTGGCCATGTAGGAATGATATTCGCAGCCGATACCACGCACGAAACCCGCGATCAGCCGCCCGCCGGTGACGTTGTCGATCATCGCGTATTCCTCGGCGATGCTCAGCGGGTTCGAGGTTAGCGGCAGCGCCCGGCCAAGCACGCAGATCTTGGCATTGGTGGTGCGCCGGGCCAGCGCGCCGGCCAGCACGCTGGGCTGGGGCATCATGCCGTAGGTGGTCTGGTGATGTTCGTTGACGCAGACACCGTCGAAGCCAAGCTGATCGGCGAGCTCAAGCTCATCGAGATAGCGGTTGTAGAGCTTGTGGCCTTCCTTCGGGTCGTAATGCCGGTTCGAGAAGGTCACCCAGGCGGTGTCGTCGATTTCATCCAGATCGACCGCGCTATAGGGCATCAGATGGAAAAAGTGGAACTTCATGTCGCCGCTCCATTGGTAATGGCGTCAACCGCCGCCAGGAAGTCGGGCAGCTTCTCCTGATGGGGAAGATGGCCGCATTCCGGCAGGATTCGCAGTTCGGACCCTTTGATCGCGGCGTGATAGGCGTCGCCATGGGCGGGCGGGAACACCTTGTCGGCCGCGCCCCAGACGATCATCGTCGGCACCTTGATCCGGTGCAGCCATTTTTCCAGGTCCGGGTTGTGGAAACGCGGGCTCCAGGCCAGCTTCGCGGTGGTGAAGTGGTTTTTCAGCGCGATGTCGGCGGCTTCTTCGGTCGGTTCCACCGCCAGGCGCGCATCGGCAAGTTTCTGGTCATGGAACGTGTTGCGTACCCGTTCCTCGTCCGACCACAGGAAGATGTCGCCCATTGGCACGCCGATCACCCTGAGCCCGGCCGGTGATACCAGCGTCAGGGTCTTGATCCGCCCGGTGCCGCGCACGGCCAGCTCGACCGCCAGCCAGCCGCCCAGCGAATTGCCCACCAGGTGGATGTCGGAAAGCCCGCGTTCCTCGAGGAAGTCGAGATAGAAATAGACCATGTCGGTCATGCCATCGAGCCAGTCGGGCGTGTCGGAATTGCCGAAGCCCGGATGGCTCGGCGCCAGCACGGTGAAGCGCTTTGCCAGTTCCGCCAGATAGGGCGTCCATTCCTTGATGCCGCCCGCGCCATGCAGGAATAAAAGGGTCGGACCGCTGCCGCCGGTCAGCATCTCGATGGAGCAGCCGTTTATGGTAACTGTTTCAGCCGTGTAATCGGCCATTGATCGTGCCTCCCTTTTTGGCGCCGCCCCCTGACAGGCGCGGAAAACCGAATTGCCGTTCTAGTTTATGTCGCTGGCAGGTGGGCTGGCAACCGCGTATTTTCCCCAATAAAATCAGTTGGATAAACGAAATCGTCAAGCTTGTGCCCGGGGCCGGCGGTGGCCGGGCAATCGCCGCTTTGTACTCGGTCGGCGAAGGCAATAGATTGGCGCGGTAATTCGCGCGCGGGCCGCGCCACCGCTCCTTGCCCTCCACGGCGGGACGGCACATTTCAGCAGATAGAAACCGTATCGAGGAGAGCGTAATGGACAGCGTCGCTGACGAAATCAGATCGAACGTGGACGACAAGCCGTTCCTGTCGGATCCCTATCTGGATTGGTGCGAGGGTGAGGGGATCCCCACGGTCACCGATTTCGGCATCCATTTGCCGGATGTCGAGGTCAAGCCGTGGGCCCGGATCGACGCCAAGGGCGCTTTTGCTCACCTGAAGGGCCGGGGCGACTGGCTGTCGGTCTTCGTCATCGAGCTCGATCCCGGTGGAAAGACAGCACCTCAGCAGCATATGTTCGAAGAAGTCGTTTACTGCCTGTCCGGCACCGGCAGCACCCAGGTCGAGACGGCCGACGGCACCAAGCACAGCTTCGAATGGGGCAAGGGCAGCCTGTTCGCCCTGCCGCTGAACGCCAAGTACCAGCATTTCAACGGTTCCGGCCAGGAGCCGGCGCGGCTTTCGTCGACCAACAACATGCCGATGATCATGAACGTGTTTCATGACGACGCGTTCGTGTTCGACAACCCATTCCGCTTTCCGAAACGCGAGGGGACGGCGGAATATTACGCGGGCGAGGGCACCTTTATCCCCAAGCGGCCGGGCCGGCACATGTGGGAAACCAACTTCATCCCCGATCTGCAGACCTTCGAGCTGCAGAAATGGGAGGCGCGCGGCGCCGGCGGCTCGAACATGATGTTCGTGCTGGCCGATGGCGCGATGCATGCTCACATGTCGGAAATGCCGGTCGGCACCTATAAAAAGGGCCATCGCCACGGCGCCGACTTCCATGTGATGTGCGTTACCGGGCACGGCTATTCCCTGCTCTGGTACGATGGCGAGGACGATTTCACCCGGATCGACTGGACCCACGGCACCGTGTTCGCCCCGCCCGACATGATGTTCCACCAGCACTTCAACG
>JAZFSB010000461.1:0-13436 GCA_036445935.1 Alphaproteobacteria bacterium
GTTCATCCAAGCTGCCCGCCTCACCCGCCCGCGTGCTCTTCCTTCCAGTCGTCGAGCAGGGCCAGGCGGTTCATTTTGCCGCGTTCGGTCTTGGGCAGGGCGTCGCGCACCAGGATTTGCTTGGGCATGCGGAAGTCGGGCAGGCGGGTTTCGCAATGGGCCAGCACGGCGTCGCCGGTGACCGACTGGCCGGCGACCGGGGCGACGTAGCACACCACTTCCTCGCCATAGATCGCGTCGGGCACGCCGATGGTCGCGACCTCGGCCAGGCCCGGCATCTGCAACACGATATTGTCGATCTCCGCCGGCGAGATATTGACCCCGCCGCGGATGATCAAATCCTTGGCCCGGCCGGTGATGCGTACGCAGCCATCTTCGTCCATCAGGCCGAGATCGCCGGTGCGCAGGCGGCCGCGGGCGTGGATTTTCTCGGCCCCGGTCTCGTCCAGATAGCGGTACAGGTTGGCGTCGAATCCACCGAGCTCGATCTCGCCGGTCTCGCCGCGCGGCACTTCCGTGCCCTCGGCATCGACGATCCGCAATTGGAGATAGGGCAGCGGCTTTCCGACCGTGCCGAATTTGCGGGTGTGTTCGTTCGATACCGCAATCCAGCCGATCTCGCTGCAGCCATAGCCCTGGGCGACCGGGATGCCGTACTGCTCTTCGAAGCGGCGCCATTGCTCGGTCGGCAGCGGCGCGGAGCTTGAGGTCATGAAGCGCAGTTGCGGCACGTCGTCATGGGTGACCGGGATCGGGCGGTTGAGAAACATGGCGAGCCCGGTCGGGTTGCAGATACCGATGGTCGCTTTGTGGTCGCGCACCCAGTCGAAATAGCTGCTCTGCGAAAACCGCCGCGCCAGCACGATGGTGGCCCCCTTGTATAAGGGAGCCAGCCCCGACAGCACCTGCGCCGAGACCCAGTTGAAGGCGCGGAATTCGAGTATCCGGTCGCTATCGGTCAGGGCCAGGCCCTCGGCCGTGGGCGCCACGTTGTCGATCAGTTCGCGGAAGGTCAGGATCACCCCCTTGGGCGCGGATGCCGTCCCCGAGGTGTAGAAAATAGAGGCATCGTCCTCGCGCCGGCTGACCGGCGGCACCTTTTCATCCGGCATGGTCTCCAGCACGCCGTAGAACCCGGTCGAGCCGCCGTCGGCGCGCCAGTCGCCGAGCTCCATCCAATCGCCCGGAGTGGCGCCTGCCAGACGTCCGGCATCGATCCGCTCTTCCGCCGCCTCATACAGCGTCAGCCCCGGCTTCACCGCTTTCAGGATCTGTTCGAAATAGACCGCGTTCATCTCGACATGGATGGTGCAGATGGTCGCGCCATAGGCCATGCCGCCGATATAGACGGCGAGATGCTCGATCGCGTTGTTCGACAGCATCGCCACCCGGTCGTTCGGCCTGATGCCGCGCGATTTCAGATATTGGCCCATCCGGTTGGTGAGCGTGGCGAACTGGCCATAGGTGATGGATTTGCCCTGATCGACGCTGTCGATGAAGATTTTGTCCGGAAACCGCGCCGCATTCGCCGCGATCCAGTCGGCAAGCGACGTTTCGGGCGCGCCCGCCGCGCTGGAAGGTGTGGTGGGGGCTTCCGTGGTCATAATTTGCCTGTCGTTTGCTCCGCTTCGAACATAAACCAGTCCACTTGGCGGGGCGACTTTATCGCGAGTTTTCGGGCCGCTCAACGGCGTGGCCACCCGCCCGATACCGCCGGCCGACAATGGCGTTATTGACGTGGCGATCCCGCTCCGGCAAAATAACGTGACTAATCAACAATTAGCAATCGAAGTTTTTCTTTCCCCTGGAAATTAAGGCGAAACGCCTATATATGGCTAGGGAGAAGGGGAGAAATTTCGTGTGATTTCTGGGGCCCGCCGCGGCATGAGTCCGGTCACCGAATGGAGGAATTCGATAAATGGCGCAGCAAGACGCGGCCGTTGAGCAAACATCGCACGCCGATGCGGATACGGCGCGGATCAGCTTTGCCACCAGCCCCGACCAGTACCGGCACTGGAAGCTGGAGATCGACGGCACGATCGCCCGGCTGATCCTCGACGTGCAGGCGGATGCGCCGCTGCGTCCCGGCTACGAGTTGAAGCTGAATTCCTACGATCTCGGCGTCGATATCGAGCTGTACGACGCCATCCAGCGGCTGCGCTTCGAGCATCCCGAGGTCGGCTGCGTGATCATGTGTTCGGGCAAGGACAACGTGTTCTGCGCCGGCGCCAATATTCGCATGCTGGGTCTGTCGAGCCACGATCACAAGGTGAATTTCTGTAAGTTCACCAATGAAACCCGCAACGGCATCGAAGACGCGACCGACTGTTCCGGCCAGCGCTTCATCTGCGCCATTAACGGCACGGCGGCGGGCGGCGGCTACGAATTGGCGCTGGCCACCGACTACATCATGCTGATCGACGATTCCGCGTCCGCCATATCGCTGCCCGAACTGCCGCTTCTGGCGGTGCTGCCCGGCACCGGTGGGCTGACCCGGCTGGTCGACAAACGCATGGTGCGCCACGACCGGGCCGACGTGTTCTGCACAACGACCGAGGGCATGCGCGGCCAGCGCGCCATCGACTGGCGTTTGATCGACGAGCTGGTGCCGCGCTCGCGCTTCATGGAAGTGGTTGTTGAGCGCGCCCGGGAATTTGCCACTGACAGCGACCGCCCGGCCGATGCCAAGGGGGTCGTGCTGACCCCGCTCGCCGCCGAATACGGCGCCGACAAGGTGGTCTATGACCATGTGACGGTTGAATTCGACCGCGCGCTTGAGACCGCGACCTTCACCATCACCGGCCCGGAGGCGGCGCCGCCGTCCGACATGGCGGGGATTGAGGCCCAGGGCGTCGGGTTCTGGCCGCTGGCGCTGGCCCGAGAACTGGATGACGCAATTGTCCATCTGCGGCTGAACGAAGGGCAACTCGGTACCTGGGTGTTCCGCAGCGAAGGTGACGGTGCGCTGGTCGCCGCCTATGACAAGGCGCTGGAAGACAACGCGGACAACTGGCTGGTGCGCGAAATCGTGCTCTATCTCAAGCGCACGCTGAAGCGGGTCGATGTCAGCGCGCGCAGCCTGATCGCGCTGGTCGAACCGGGTAGCTGCTTCTCCGGCACGCTGCTTGAGCTGGTTCTGATCGCCGACCGGTCCTACATGCTTGAAGGCACGCTTGAAGGCAGCAACCTGCCGGCGCCCAGCGTGCGCGCGACCGCCATGAATTTCGGACCCTACCCGATGTGCAACGGCCTGACCCGGATCGCGACCCGGCTGCTCGGCGAGCCCGAGAAGGTCGAGGCGCTCAAGGGTGAAATCGGCAAGGAACTTGAAGCCGCCGATGCCGACGAGCTTGGCCTCGTCACCTTCATTCCCGATGATATCGACTGGGACGATGAGGTCCGCCTCGCCATCGAGGAACGCGCCAGCTTCTCGCCGGACGGGTTGACCGGTATGGAAGCCAATCTCCGCTTCGCCGGGCCCGAAACCATGGAGACCAAGATTTTCGGGCGGCTGAGCGCCTGGCAGAACTGGATATTCCAGCGTCCCAACGCCGTCGGCGCCGAAGGCGCGCTAAAGCTGTACGGTACTGGCCAACGTAGCCAATTCGACAAGAAGAGAGTCTGATTTAATGGCCATCGATCTTAACGCCCGTATCCCCAACAACGTCAATCTTGGCGACGACCGTCGCCTGCAGCGCGCGCTTGAAGCGTGGCAGCCGAGCTTCATCAACTGGTGGAAGGAACTCGGCCCCGAGGGCGCGGTTGATTACGACGTCTATCTGCGCACCGCGATCAGCGTCGAGGCCGATGGCTGGGCCAATTTCGGTCACGTCAAGATGCCGGAATATCGCTGGGGCATCTTTCTCACCCCGCCGGTCGAGGGGCGCACCATCCCGTTCGGCGAGCACAAGGGCCAGCCGGTGTGGAACGAGGTGCCGGGTGAATACCGTTCGTCCCTGCGCCGCCTGATCGTCACCCAGGGCGACACCGAGCCGGCCTCGGTCGAGCAGCAGCGCTTGCTCGGGCTGACCTGCCCGTCGCTTTACGACCTGCGCAACCTGTTCCAGGTCAATGTCGAGGAAGGCCGCCATCTGTGGGCCATGGTCTATCTGCTTCACGCCTATTTCGGCCGTGACGGGCGCGAAGAGGCGGAGGCCATGCTGGAACGCCATTCGGGCGATCCTGACAAGCCGCGAATCCTGGGTGCGTTCAACGAACGGACGCCGGACTGGCTGGCCTATTTCATGTTCACCTTCTTCACCGACCGCGACGGCAAGTATCAGCTTTCCTCGCTCGCCGAATCCGGCTTCGACCCGGTGGCGCGGACCTGTCAGTTCATGCTGACCGAGGAAGGCCACCACATGTTCATCGGCACCACCGGCATCATGCGGGTGGTGACGCGGACCTGCGAGGTGATGAACGAGCTCAAGACCGACGATCCGGAGAAAATCCGGGCGGCCGGCGCGATCGACCTGCCGACCATCCAGCGTTACCTCAACTTCCATTTCAGCGTGTCGGTCGATCTGTTCGGCCAGGAGCTGTCGACCAACGCCGCCAACTACTACACGGCGGGTCTCAAGGGCCGTTTCAAGGAGACCGAGATCGAAGACGATCACTTGCTCAACAACGACAGTTACGAGGTGACCACGCTTGAAGGCGACACCATCAAGCAGGTCACCCAGAACGCGCTGCTCGCCGTCAACGAACGGCTGCGCGACGACTATGTCGATGATTGCCAGATCGGGGTCGATCGCTGGAACAAGGTGTTCAAGCGCGCCAAGGTGGATTTCCAGCTCAAGCTGCCGCATCGCGGCTTCCATCGCGCCATCGGCTCTTTCTCCAGCGCCAAGATGTCGCCCGACGGCAATCTCGTGAGCGAAGCCGAATGGACGCATCAGTCCAGGAACTGGCTGCCGACCGAAGAGGACCGCGCCTTCGTCCAGTCGCTGATGACCAAGGCGGTCACCGAGCCCGGCAAGTTCGCGGGTTGGGTGGCCCCTCCGGGACGCGGCATCGATGGCCACAAGCTCGATTTCGAATACGTCCGCTTCAACTGATCGGTTCGCGTTACGCGGCCGGTGCCGTTTGAAACAGTAACCAACGCGCCGCCTTGCGGTGTAATCCTCCCCTTGTAAACTGGCCCTGAGCTATTGCGGGGAGAGCGCGCCATGCGCGACAACACGGTCACCGTCGATTCCAGCGCCAGCCCGGCGACGCTTGCCTTCGCCGAACAGTTCAACGTCGCGGTCGCGCTGATCGACCGTCATATCGATGAGGGGCGCGGCGCCAGGCCCGCCATCGTCGGTGACTTCGATACCGTCACCTATGCCGACCTTGCCGAGAGGGTGAACCGCTGCGGCAACGCGTTGAAGGGGCTGGGGCTTGCCCATGGCGACCGCGTGGCGATGATGGTGCGCGACTGCCCCGAATTTTTTTACCTGTTCTGGGGAGCGATCAAGGCGGGCTTCGTGCCGGTGCCGCTCAACACGCTGCTCCGGGCCGCCGATTACCGCTTCATGATCGAGGATTCGGGCGCGGCCGCCGTGGTCTATTCCGAACAATACGCAAGCGAGGTAGAACCCGCGATCGAGGCGGCTTCGCGCAAGCCCGCCCATGTGCTGCGCGTCGAGGGAGACGGCGGCATGGCGGCGCTCATCGCCGCTGCCGATCCCGCGCTCGAGGCCGGGCCCGCCGCGGCCGGCGATGACTGTTTCTGGCTCTACTCGTCGGGCTCGACCGGCCGGCCCAAGGGCGTCGTCCATGCCCACAAGGATATACCGGTGACCTGCGTGCAATATGCGGTCGGCGTGCTGGGCATGACCGAGGAAGATATCTGCTTCTCGGCCGCCAAGCTGTTCTTCGCCTACGGGCTCGGCAACGCCATGACCTTCCCGCTGTGGGTCGGGGCTGTCGCGATCCTGTCTGCGGCCCCGCCCAGCCCCGACATGACGTTCCAGATGATCGAGAGCTTTCGCCCGACGATCTATTACGGCGTACCGACGCTCTATGCCGCCCAGCTCAGGGCGATGGAAGGCGCCAGCCCCGATCTTTCCTCGGTTCGGGCCTGTGTGTCGGCCGGCGAGGCGCTGCCCGCCGATATATTGCGGCGCTGGCAGGAAAAGACCGGCTGCGTGATCCTTGACGGCATCGGCTCGACCGAAATCCTGCACATCTTCATTTCCAATTCGGAAGCCGACTGCAAACCGGGTGCCAGTGGCCGCCTGGTGCCGGGCTATGAGGCGAAGATTCTGGCCGAGGACGGCGAGGAAGCAGCGGTTGGAGAGTCCGGCGCGCTCTGGATCAAGGGCGGGTCGGTCGCCAAATTTTACTGGAACAACGCGGAAAAGACCGCCGAGACCATCCAGGGCGACTGGATCAACACCGGCGACACCTATATTCGCGACGCGGACGGCTATTTCATTTATTGCGGGCGCAACGACGACATGATGAAGGTCGGCGGCATCGGGTGCTCGCCGTTCGAGATCGAGGCCAAGCTGATCGAGCACCCAAAAGTGCTGGAAGCCGCCGTGGTGGGGCGCGCCGACGATGACGAGCTGATCAAGCCGGAAGCCTTCATCGTGCTGAACGACGCCGGCGACAAGGGCGATGCGCTGGCCGCGGCGCTGCTTGAACATTGCAAGGAAGGGCTGGCGCGCTACAAGTACCCGCGCTGGTTCAACTTCGTCGAAGAACTGCCCAAGACGGCGACGGGCAAGATCCAGCGTTTCCGACTGAGGGGGTAGAAACCGTGACCGATCTAACGAAATTAGGCCCGATGGGGCTGAATGCGCTGAGTGCGAGCGCGGTCTCGCGTCTCTTGTCCGAGAAGAAAATCACGTCCGAGGCGCTGGTCACAGATTGCCTGGCCCGAATCGCGGCGCGCGATGGCGATATCCATGGCTGGGCCTGGCTCGATCCCGACTATGCGTTGGAACAGGCGCGCGCGCTTGACGCCCAGCCGCGCCGCTCGGCGCTGCATGGCGTGCCGGTCGGCATCAAGGACATTCTCGATACCAAGGACATGCCGACCGGGCATGGCTTTCCGCCCTATAAGGACGACCGGCCGGACAGCGACTCGGCCTGCGTAGCCTCATTGCGCGAGGCCGGCATGGTGATCCTGGGCAAGACCGTGACGACCCAATTCGCCTGTCCGTTTCCGGTCCAGACATTGAATCCGCATGATCCGACCCGCACGCCGGGCGTGTCGTCCAGCGGCTCGGCGGCCTCGGTCGCGGATTTCATGGTGCCGCTCGCCAACGGCACCCAGACCGGCGGCTCCGTCATCGGCCCGGCGACGAGCTGTGGCACCTATGGCTACAAGGCCAGCCTCGACGGGCTTGATCGCACCGGCATTCGCCATTGCAAGCCCGGCATCGACACGCTGGGCCTGTTTGCCCGCTCGGTCGAAGATCTGATCCTGCTGCGCGCGGTACAGACCAGCGCGGAAACGCCGGCGGCCGATAACGCGGCCTCGCCGCGCGTCGGGCTGGTGCGCACCACCGGCTGGGACAAGACCGAACCCTGCATGCGGAGCGCGGTCGAGACCGCCGCGCGCATCCTGGGCGAAGCCGGCGCTGTCGTGACCGATCTGGATCTGCCCGCTTTGTTCGACGAGATCGCGCCCCATTCCGCGGTGGTCAATGGCTGGGAAGGCGCGCGCGCGCTGGCAGACGAAATTCGCGACCATCTGGATAGCTTCAATGCGCATAACCGCGAACGGGTGGACTTCGTGGCGGGGCTGACCGAGGCCGATTACGAGGCTTCGAAAGCCGCGATGGTGGGCGCGCGAGGCCGGCTTTCCACCATTTTCGCCGATTACGACATCTTCCTGACCCCCGGTCTGCCCGGCGAGGCGCCGGTCGGCCTTACCGAGGTGCGGACGGCCGTCATGAACCGGCTATGGACCCAGATGTACGCGCCGGCGATTACCCTGCCGCTGTTTGAAGGCCCCAACCACATGCCGGTCGGCATCCAGCTTGTCGGGCCGCAAGGAACCGACGATCGCACGCTGGCGATCGCCGACTGGGTGGATGCGCGCCTGCGCGAGGCGTTGGGAGAAGTGCCTGCGCGCACGTGATGCCCGCTACTCGAACAGCCAGTAATAGCCGTAGGCGACGATGAAGGCGGGGATGGCGCTGTAGAGGGTGCCGACCACGGCGGTCTTCCGGCGTCCGGCCGGGGTCAGATAATCTCCACCAGCAGCGCGGTTCCGTACATTACCGCGATGCCGATGACAAAACCCGACACCGTCGTGCTCATGACGACGGCGCCCGGATACTCTCGGTCACGTCGGACAATAAGTGCGCCGATCTCCACCACGACCTGAAGGATGGCGCCAGCGCCGACCGCCAGCGCCAGCGCCGCCCATTGGGCCGCAACCACCGAGGCGCCGAGCGCGATGCCGGGAACGATTGGCAGACCGGCGAGCAGGGCGAGGCCCGCGAAGGTCTTTAAACCAGGTCTGTCCTCCAGCAAGGGCGCCACAATGCCGACGCCTTCGGTGACGTTGTGAAGCGTGAAGCCCAGCACGAGAAAGCTTCCCAGAACCATCGAGCCGGTAGCGTAGGCGGCGCCAATCGCCAGACCTTCGCCGAAGTTGTGCAGTCCGATACCGAGGGCGATGAAGAACGCAAGCCTGATCCCGCTCGGCGCCGCGCCGCCGCGCCGCCCGATCGCCAGCAGAACCGCCACGGTTGCCACCATGACCAACCAGACCATTCCGCCGACGTGAAGTCCTGGCACGGCCCGCGCGGCGTTCTCGAGCGCCCCGTCGAGCGTCTCGATGAACAGAAAGCCGAGTAGGCCCATTGTGAGAGCCAGGGCGAAGGCGGTGACCCGTGCACCGCCCTGACGTAGCGCGGGAAAGGCCAGCATGCCGAGGACGACGGGGACGAGCCCGACGGCGAGACCGAGCAGAACGAATTCGCCGATCCGTTGAGGCGCGACCTTCGGGGTCGCGATGGCGACTTCGATGGTATGGTCGAATGTCGCGCCGGCTGCGCTGACGAACCGCAACCTGTGCGTTTCACCTCCGATCCACGGATAGGGAAGCATGATTCGCGCAGCCGATAGACGGCCGATCGGCCCGGGCGGCGTCTGCACGAACGACCAGTACGCCCCGTCGACCTGAACCTGCGCCAGGGAAACGGGCTCCGATCCCTCCGCGCGCACGATAGCGGTAATGCCGCCTTTATCGAGGATGACGCGTTCGACGGTCAGATATTCGATCGGCGGTATGCCCGCGTCTCCCCGAAAGAGGCCGCCGGAGAGGAAAGCTGTCACGCCTGCCGCAAGCGCGATCGCGGGAACCAACATCCATATCAGGAGGCGATTCATGACATCACCCGGAAGAAGCCCATCCAGCCCAGCTCGGCGAATTCGGTCTGATGGGCATGGAACATGTAGAGTCCGGGCTCGTGGTCTTTGAAGGTGAACTCAAGAATGCCCCGCTGAGCCTGGCATTGCATGATCGTGTCCACGGTGCGAAGCGTTGGAACCAGGGTCGTGCCGTGGTCGTAGTAGTCGAAGAAGTTGGCATGCAGGTGAAAAGAATTTACAGGATCGAATTCGGTCACGTTGACGAGGTATAGACGGACCGGCCGATCCCGTTTGATCTGGATCGGCCGCTTCATATAAGCGTGTGCCACCGTGTTGGCGGCGTAGACTTCGTTCTCATCGTCGAAGTTCGTATCGAACCCGTTCATCACCATCACCAGCTCCTGCCAGTGAGCGTTCTCCGGCGTACCGAGAAGCCGCGAGCGCGCCACCGCCGCGTGCTCGGGGTGGCGCGCGGGGTCGGGATCGACGATGAAGGCGCCGTAAAGCCCCTTGTGAATGTGCCGCCTCAACGGCAGCGAATGGCAGTGATACAGGTGGCACCCGAATGGCAGGGCGTCGAACTCGTACACGAATTCTTCGCCCGGCATGACCTGACCGGCCCCCGGGATGCCGTCCATCCGTGCTGCATGGATGCCATGAAAATGTATGGTGTGCGGATGGGATCCTGAATTCCGGAACTTGATGCGCAGCCTCTCCCCCTCTTTGGCCCGCAGGGTCGGCCCCGGAACCCGCCCGTTATAGGTCCAGGCAGGAAACTTCAGGCCAGGGGCGATCTCGATTTCCTTGTCAATGGCGTCGATCTCGAACTCGCGTATCGTCCGTCCGTCAGCCCCGACCCGGACGGTACCGGTCTCCCAATCATTCAGCATATTCAAGGGGTCGAAGCCGTTCGCCTTGTGGTCAACCTCGCCGACCGTGGTCATTTTGCTCACTTGGCCCCGGCCCGTCGCGCCGTGCGCGCCGCCGCCTTGGTAGCGTGGCGCCTCGTTGATGGCCGCCTTTGCCGCCAGTGTTGCGAACGGGGCGCTGCCAAAAAGCGCGATCAGCGATCGCCGGGGCATAGATTTTGATAACCATGAGGGCATTTCGAGGCTTCAGCGCACCGGAATTATTCAATCGGAGAGTTAACTTCAGCTAAGTTTGTTAGCACAGTCTCAATATTCGGCCAAGGGCCAGTGGTCTTGGTCGAATTGGAAGTATTAAGCACCGCCGCCAATTTCGCCCCGCAGTGACCGAAGTAGGGAGAGGCTGATTAAGTTAGCTCCAGCTAATAATTACGGTCGGCGCTAACCTGTTGTCAAGACTCCGCCCGCTCCTCATACTCATCCGTCATGACGGATGCTGGACAGCCACGGGGAAAGCGAACGACCACCGGGTCAGGGGCGATATCGGCGCATATGACGCCGGACCGCCAGGCCAGCCATTTCCGCCGGGCGCGCCAGGCACGCGAAACCGAAATCATCGAGGATTACGTCGAGCTGGTCGCCGATCTGATCGACGAGCAGGGCGAGGCGCGCGCGGTTGATATAGCCAAGCGTTTGGGCGTGACCGGGGCGACCGTCAACAAGATGCTGGCGCGGCTGAAGCAGATGGATCTGATCAACACGGAACCCTACCGCTCGGTCTTTCTTACCGATGAGGGGCGGCTTATGGCCGAGAAATCGCGCCGGCGTCACCATATCGTGGTGGCGCTGCTGCGCGCGGTCGGCGTCGATGAAGAATCCGCCTGGGCCGACGCCGAGGGGCTGGAACACCGGTGCAGCGCCGAGACGCTGGCCGCGTTTGAAAAGTTCCTGAAGAGGTAGAGCGTTAGACTTTTTCCGCTCACGCGGCGGCACCTGCCGATGTTCCGCATAAGCGGAACATGATCTAAACTGCACCCATGATTTATTGTCAGGGACCGGATCCCGAGACCAAAAAACCGAACTTCACGGCGCCGCCCGGCGCGTGTGATTCGCATTGCCATGTCTTTGGGCCGGCGGCCAAGTTTCCCTTTGCCGAGGGGCGCAGCTACACCCCGCCCGATTCGCCCCTCGAAGCGTTTCAGAAATTGCAGGCGACGCTTGGGTTGGAACGCGCGGTCATCGTGCAGGCAACGTGTCATGGCACGGACAATACGGTGACGATCGATGCAATCGAGCGGTCGAACGGGCGTTACCGCGGGGTCGCCATCGTCGATGACAGCTTTACCGATGCCGATTTCGAAACCCTGCACGAGGGCGGCATCCGGGGAATCCGGTTTTCATTCGCGCGGCACATCGGCAACGCGCCCGATTTCTCGCGGGTGCGGCGCATAACCGAACGCATCGCGCCGCTTGGCTGGCATGTCGTGCTCTATATGGAAGCCCCTGACGTGGTCGAGAATGCAAAGACCATCGCCAGCCTGCCGGTGCCGGCGGTAATCGATCATATGGGGCGCGTGAAGACCGGCGAGGGGTTGCAACAGCCTGCCTTCCAGGCGTTGCTGGAATTGCTGCGCGGCGAGGATCTGTGGGTCAAGATTTGCGGCGCCGAGCGTATCTCGACCAGCGGTCCGCCCTGGACCGACGCGGCGCCGTTCGCCCAGGCCTGCATCGAAGCCGCGCCCGACCGCGTGCTATGGGGCACCGACTGGCCGCACCCGAATATCGAGGGATTGATGCCGAATGACGGCGACCTGATGAACCTGCTGGCGCTTTACGCGCCTGATGAGGCGGTGCGCAATCGCATTCTGGTTGATAATCCGGCGCGGCTTTACGGTTTCGACTGACGCGGCCGAAATCGGGCGCCGCACCCACAACATATAGTGGCCCCTAAATTGACTTGTGCCGAAGCCGTTCATTGCTTCGTAAGTCGCGGTTTTTCGACGTTTTCCACATTTCGTTCACAGGCTGACGGAGGGTTGTCCCACGTTCATCCCCCGGTATGTACACAAAATATTGTGGTTAGTTTGAATCAAAACACCAATTGTTGTTGACGATTTGCAACCTGTGTCACACAATTCTTTTGTTCCGTTGGCATGGGAAATCACCTTCGCTCAATACCTGCCGTGAACACAGACCCTGATAGCGATAGCAAAGCAGGGCCGGGTGGGCGAAGGATCGACGACTCCAAAATTAGCGCCGGGAACACGGGGTAAGGCTGATTTGCATGAGTTTGCGTAGGGAGGGGACCGGGTGCTTGATATCGTCCACAGAGATAGTGAGCCGGAAGTTTATCAGACCGAGCGGGGGATCAGGGTCACCATTGATCGCGACCGTGATGCCAAGCTGACCGCGTTCGGAAAGGAAACGCTTTCTGACCGGTATTTGATGCCGGGCGAAAATTTTCAGGACCTGTTCGCGCGCGTCGCCACCCATTACGCCGACGATTCGGCGCACGCCCAACGCCTCTACGATTATATCAGCAACCTTTGGTTCATGCCGTCGACACCGGTTCTGTCCAATGGCGGCACCAAGCGCGGCCTGCCGATTTCCTGCTTTCTGAACGAGGCAAGCGACAGCCTGGATGGCATTGTCGGGCTCTGGAACGAGAATGTCTGGCTGGCCGCCAAGGGCGGCGGCATCGGCAGCTACTGGGGCAATCTTCGCTCGATCGGCGAGCGGGTCGGGGCCAATGGCAAGACGTCGGGCATCATCCCCTTCATCCGGGTGATGGATTCGCTCACCCTGGCGATTTCGCAGGGCTCGCTGCGGCGCGGCTCGGCGGCGATCTACCTGCCGATCGATCATCCGGAGATCGAGGAATTCATCGAGCTACGACGCCCCGCCGGCGGCGATCCCAATCGCAAGGCGCTCAACCTGCATCACGGTATCCTGCTGACAGATGAATTCATGCGTCTCGTCGAATCGAACGGCGAATTACCCCTGCGCAGCCCCAAGGACAGGCACGTGGTGCGCACAATATCCGCGCGCGCGCTGTGGATCCGGCTGCTGACCTGCCGGGTCGAGACCGGCGAGCCCTATTTTGTCTTCATCGATCACGTCAATCGGGCGATTCCCGAGCACCATAAATTGGCCAATCTCCAGGTCAAGATGTCGAATTTGTGCACCGAGATCACCCTGCCCACCGGCACCGACAAGGACGGCATGGAGCGCACCGCGGTGTGCTGCCTGGCC
>JAZFSB010000462.1:0-7933 GCA_036445935.1 Alphaproteobacteria bacterium
AAGCTGGTATCGCCCCCTTCGTCCGGGACTTCCTGCGCGTAGAGCACACTCGCCTTGGGCGGCGCCACCGCATAGGACATGTCGGTGTGCCAGACCAACTCGGAATTTCCCAACCCCCCGATTGGCCTGCCATCCTCCACGACATTTGAAATCATCGAGAGATGCGGCAGATCGGGCCGGTGCGGCTTGCCGGTAACGGTGATCGGCGCCAGGTCGAGCGCGCCCAGCCGGGCGCTGAATTCAAGAAACGCTTCGTCGCCGAAATCCTGCCCCCGAAACAGCACGATGAGATGTTCGTGCCAGGCGTCCATGATCCTGGCAAAGGCGGCATCGTCGACCCGGCCAAGATCGACTCCGCTTATCTCGGCGCCCAATGCGCCACCTGACGGAACAATCCCGAACCCCGAGCTGTCGTTCATTGCCATGGTCCTTGCCTCCGCTTCCAATGACCGGTGTTATATCACGTGACCACCCAACAGAGGAAAGAGACCCGCCTGTGAAGATCGACGAAATTACTCTCTACCGGCTGAAAATGCCGCTTACCGTGCCCTATCACGTGTCCTACCGCGTCTATGAGGATTTCGAGCCGATCGTGGTCGAAGCGCGCGATACCGACGGGCGGATCGGCTGGGGCGAGGGCCATATCTCACCGGGCCACACGTTCGAGACGGTCGATGGCGGCTGGCAGTTCTGCCTGAAGCTGGCCGAGGGCGCGGTCGGACAGGATATCACCGCGGCCAAAGCCGCCATCGCCGCCCGCGTGCCCGACAGCCCCGTCGCGGCCACAGCCCTGATTACCGCGCTGGAGATGCTGGATGGGCACCCGCTGCTGGAAATCGACGCGCCGACCCGCCTGCCGCTGCTGACGCCGTTCCACAGCACCGATCACGCCGATTTCCCGGCCGAGGTGGAAGCGCGGCTCGCCGACGGCTTCCGCACGCTCAAGGTCAAGGTCGGCAAGGATGTCGATGCCGACAACGCCAAGGTCGCCGCCGTGCAGCGGGCCGCCGGGGGACGCGCCACGATCCGGCTCGACGCCAATCGCGGCTTCAACCGCGAAGACGGGTGCCGCTTCGCCGCCGCGCTCGATCCCGACGGTATCGAGCTGTTCGAGCAGCCCTGCGATTCCGATGCCTGGGACGACAATGCCGCCGTCGCCGCTGTTTCCACCGTGCCGGTGATGCTGGATGAATCAATCTACGGCATGGACGACATCAACCGCGCCGGCCCCATCGAAGGCGTCGGGTTCATCAAGCTCAAGCTCAAGAAAATGGGCGGGCTGGATTTGCTGAAAATCGGACTGGAACGGATCGACGCCCTCGGCATGCAGCCGGTGCTGGGCGACGGCGTTTCAACTGAAATCGGCTGCTGGATGGAAGCCTGTGTCGCACGCCACACCATCGACAATGCGGGCGAATTCAACGGCTTCCTCAAGCCGCGCGCGCGTCTTTTCACCGAGCCACTCAAATTCGCCGACGGGGCGCTGCATCTGGAGCCGGGATTTATGCCGGAAATCGACCGCGACGCGCTCGCCGCCCACACCATCGACCGCGCCCGCTTCGCGCATTAAACCGCTGCGGCGCCGGTGCGATTCCGCGTGAGCAAACTAACCCGCTAACCTCGAAAGGCGGCGAGACCGGTCAGGTCGGGGGCGTCGAACAACCCGGCACAGTAATCCTGCAACGCGCCGGCGCGGTCTTCTGACCAGCCGCCAAACGCCGTGTTGGCGTGAAACTTGGCGGCAAGCTCGGCCCCATCCAGCGGCTCGTGCGCCCCGCCCCGCATGTGCGGCTGGCGGACCTCCACTTCCGACCCGTCCTTCAGAGTCGCCTTGATATGGCCGCTATAGTTGCGCGGATATTCGTTGTCCGGGTCGATCACGTAATTCACCCGCCCGGCGAGATCCAGCACTGCCGGATCGGTAATGCGGGCCTCGGTGAACTGACCGAGCCCGGCCGCGCCGTCGATCAGCCCGGCGGCAATGCAGAACGGCACGCTGAACTTGGCCGAATAGGGCGTGCTTGGCCGGCGCTTTTCAGCCAGCGGCTCCCACAGCCGATGCACCGTGCCCTCGCCCACCTCGCACTCGATGCGCTCGATGGTGGCCGTGTCGATCCCATCGCGCCCCAGCCGGATGGCGCAATCGATGAAGGGCTGGGTCATGGTGCCGCAGGCATAGGGCTTGAAGGCGATGTTGGCGGCGTGCCAATTGTCACCCAACCCATTGGTTAGCAACGAGAAATCGGGAGCGATCGTTCCGTCGGTGAAGGCATGGAAAAAACCGTGGGTGCCTTCGAGGACGGTTCGCGGTCCCAGGAAACCTTCGCGGCCGAGGATCGCCGCGCGGATGCCGCCCTGCGCCGCCCAGCCGGCATGCAGCCGTTTGGTCCAGCTGCCTTCCGCGAGATATTCGATGATGCCCGACGCAAAACTGCCGGCGACACCAAGCGCGTTCGTCATTTGGCGCGGGTTAAGCTTCAGGGCAACGCCGACCGCCGCCGCCGACCCCAGCGCGCCGACGACGGCGGTCGGGTGAAAGCCTGCCTTGTGCAGCCCGGTCTGGGCGATCAGCGCCAGGCGGCACATCAGCTCGGTGCCGGCCGCCATGCCGCGTAAAGCATCGGCGCCGGAAATCCCGTGCCGTTCGCCGGCCGCCAGCACGGCGGGCAGGATCACCGCGCTGCAATGCATCGGTGTTCCCTCGAAGGTGTCGTCGTAATCCTCGCCATGCGCCGCCGTGCCGTTGATCAGGGCGGCGCCCGCCGCGTCGAACCCGCCGGCATGGCCGATTGCGGTGCAGTCGCCGGCGGCATCGCACGAGACACGCATCGCGGCCACGTAATCGAGCCCGCGGGCCGAAACGCAGAGACCGGAGAAATCCAGCAGCGCGCTGGACAGCGCCTGGCGCACTGGGGCGGGTACGTCCTCGGCGCGCAACGAAGTGGCCCAGGCACAGAATTTTTGGGAAACGGAAGTTTCAGTCATGGTGGAATCCTGGCACGGCGCGGTGGCGGCGGGCGCGTATTATCGCCCACCGCCGCCCGCCGTCAAACCGGCACGCCCACCGGTTAGGATTCGGGCGTTACCGCCTGATCAGGTTCCTGCACAGAATCTGGACCGGCCCCTTCGGGACCCTTGGCCGCTTCCTTGGCGGCGGCCCTGGCTTCCTTTTTGGCGCGCTTCTTTTCCGCCTTGAGGCGTTCGCGCTCTCTGCGCTCGAACTGGTAGTTCGGCTTTCTCGCCATTGGCGTTCCTCCTTATGCTCGGCCCTCGGACCGAAATTTCTATGCGGCGGCGCGGCGATTGCGTGGCCGGCGGCGACGCGACTTCGACGGAGCGGGACGCCCGCGCGCCGGTCGCCGTGCGGGGGCCGCATCGCCGCCCCCATCGCCGATCCGGTCCTCTATCACCTCGAGCTTCTGTTTCGTAAGCCGTTCAATATCACGCAAGATAGCGCGCTCTCCCGGATCACAAAAGGATAACGCGGCACCGGATGCACCGGCGCGCGCCGTCCGTCCGATTCGGTGGACATAGGATTCGGGCTCGTTCGGCAATTCGAAGTTGATCACATGGCTCACGTCATCGACGTCGATGCCGCGCGCCGCGATGTCGGTCGCGACCAGCACCTTTACGCGACCGCCACGGAACTGCTCAAGCGCCCGCTGGCGCGCGTTCTGCGACTTGTTGCCGTGAATAGCCTCGGCGGCGATACCAACCTTGACGAGATTTTCCGCCACCCGGTTGGCGCCGCGTTTCGTGCGGGCGAACACGATGACCCGGGAAAATTCCGGCTTGGACAGAAGCTCCGCCAGCAGCGCGCGTTTGCCAGTCGATGGCACCAGAATCACGCCCTGGTTGACCAGTTCGACGGTGCTCGATTCGGGCGTCACCTCGACGCGCAACGGATCGCTCAGGAGCTCGCCGGCAAGCGTCGCCACGGCTTTCGGCATGGTGGCCGAGAACAGCAGGGTCTGACGCTTTCTGGAAATTTTCGCGACGATCTTCCGCACATCGCGGACAAAGCCCATGTCGAGCATGCGGTCAGCCTCATCGAGCACCAGATGGCGCACCGCATCAAGCCTGGCGTGACCCTGACCGATTAGGTCGAGCAGCCGGCCGGGCGTGGCGATTACGATGTCGGCGCCGCGATTGAGCGCATCGACCTGCGGCCGCTGGCCGACGCCGCCGAACACCAGCACGCACCGCAGCTTGAGATGGCGGCCATAGGCGCGGAATTCCTCGTCGATCTGGATAGCGAGTTCGCGCGTCGGCGCGAGAATCAGGGCGCGTGGTTTGCGCCGCTTGCCATCAACCGGCTCGGCGGAAAGCTGTTGCATGAGCGGCAGGCCGAAGGCCGCCGTCTTGCCGGTACCGGTGCGGGCGATGCCGAACAAATCCCGTCCCTTCAGCAAGGGGGGGATGGCCTGGGCCTGGATCGGGGTGGGAGTGATGTAGTTTTTGGCGCCAAGGGCGCGCAACAAGGGCTCGGCGAGGCCGAGCTGTTCAAACGTAATGTTAGTCAAAATTGTTCCTTTAATCGGCCCTAACCACGCGCGCAGGACAAGCCTGACGCACGAAGGGCCAGTGTTTGCATCCCGCGCGCGGCCGGGACGGTTTGTTTTTATGATGAGCTCGGGATGGTCGCGTCCGGGATTATGCCCAAGGACGCATCGCGCGATCGCGAGTCAGAGGTCGTGAGCCGTTAAATCGGCGCTTTGAGGCCGAATGTCAATGAAATTACGAAAATAAGGGTGATTTTGCGTCAAATGAAGGCGCGCACGGCGGCGATCAGACCCTCCGGGTCCTGATAGGCCACGTCGTGTTCTGAATCGACCACCGCCCACTGAATTCGCGGATAGGCCGCCGTGACGCGTTCAACCTCTTCCGGCGGATAGCGGTCGGATTTGCTGCCACGCACCAGCAGGATGGGCTGGGCGATGCGTTCGATCTGCTCAACGCGCGTCTGGGCCTCGAGCACCGGCTTGCGGATGCCGTCCCCCTGGGGAACCCCGTTGCGGAAATCCGGGTCGCGCTTCAGCAGCAAGCCATCGGCGGTTTTCTTGAGCCCGGCCTCGGCCCGGACCCGGTCCTTGGCGAAGCGGGGTGGATTGCCCAGCTTGGCGAAACGCGCCATGGCGGCATCGACGCTGTCGAACATCGTCGGCGGGTTGCCGACCGATTCCCCCGCGCTGCCGCCTTCGCCCGACATATTGCTGTCGACGATAATGAGCCTTTCGGCGATTTCCGGAAAATTGGCGGTAAAGCAGATTGCCGGTCCGCCGGCCATCGAATGGCCCATCGGAATGAATGTCGTCCAGCCGAGATGCGCCGCCACCGCCTGCATGTCTTCCATCAGCGCATCAGCCGAATAATCCTTGGACGGGCTCCATTCCGATTCCCCGAAGCCGCGCCGGTCGAACGTCACCACCTGGCGGTCGGTGGCAAGTCGGCCGGCGACATCGATCCAGTCGAAGGAATCGAAATAATTGGCGCCGTGCAGAATCATGATCGGCGTCGCGCCAGCTGTGCCAAAGACCCGGTAGAACAAGGTCACGTCGCCGGATTTCAGCGTGCCGGTGTCAGCCATTTTCTTTTCCTCTCAGTCCCGCGTCAGCCGCACGCGGCTGCCGAGATCGGCGCAATCTTCGTCGGTCTTGAGCCCGGCGGTGCGAATGCCGTGGGCGGCGAGTTCCTCGTCCTGTTCCTGGGTGTCGCCGGTAACGCCGATGGCGCCGATCAGCTCGCCATCCGCATCGCGCACCAGCATGCCACCGCCTTCACAGAAGATCTGGTCGTCTGACGCCTTCAGCATAAAGTCCATGAACATCGGTCGCTGCTCGGCGCGTTCGCGCACCAACCCGGACGACCGCCCCAGCGCCAGCGAGGCATAGGCCTTACCGAACGCCATTTCGAACCGCATCATCGCCGAGCCGTCCTCTTTCTTGAACGCCTTGACCTTGCAGCCAGGCTCGACCACCACCACGCTCAACGGCCTGAGATCGAGCGATCGCCCGCGCTCGAAAATAGCGTCGATAATGGCTTCGGATTGCGCCAGGGTGATGATCGACATGCGCGCCCCCTATTTCGCGGCCACGGGCGCCGCACCCGCCAGCGCCGGCATGACGCGATCGATGAACAACTCAACCGAGCGCATGGTATCGTCGAAGGCCAGGTCGCCAAAGGCGAATTGGCCGATCATATAGGTCGCGCCGGACTGCTCCATTTCGGCGGCCAGGAAATCGGCAACGCGGTCGGGCGTACCGGCAATGCCGATTTTTTCTTCGAGCACCCCGTCGAAATTATCGGGCCGCTGGTGACGCGGCGCGCTGCCATGCAGCCGGAACAGGTAGTTGAAGTTGCGCCACCAAAGCGGATAGTGCGCCCGCGCCAGCGCCAGCGCCGCCTCGTCGCTGTCGGCGACGACGACAAACCGGCCGAGCCCGATCAGCGGCAGGGCGGCGGCGTCCCCGCCCTCCTCCGCCCAGGTCGCGCGGAACTGGTCGCTCAGCGCGCGCGTATGCGCGGCGCCATCGAGACTGACCACGTTGAGTCCCTGGCGGGCGGCGCGCACGGCG
Source organism: Alphaproteobacteria bacterium (assembly GCA_036445935.1). Lineage (GTDB taxonomy): Bacteria > Pseudomonadota > Alphaproteobacteria > MPNO01 > UBA2964 > JAZFSB01. The sequence goes on from JAZFSB010000462.1 coordinate 6,576, forward strand.
CTGTCCGGCGAATGGACGCCGTACCACATTGGTGGGTGCGGCGTTTGCAACGGTTCGATGGTCATCGGCACGTCTTCGCAGGAAAAATACTTGCCCTTGTAGGTCAGGGTCTTCTCGGACAGGCCCTTGAGAACCATTTCGCGCCATTCAACATAGATCGGCTCGGCATCCGCCGCGACGATCCCGTAGATCGAGAGCTCGATCGGCGAGGCGCCCCGGCCGAAGCCGATATCCAGCCGCCCGCCGCTCATTTGGTCAAGCATGCAGATTTCCTCGATCAGCCTGAGCGGATGATAGAGCGGCAACGCGTAGATCAGCGGCCCGAAGCGCAGCTTCTTCGTCCGCTGGGCGACAGCGGCAAGAAACACGCTGGGTGACGGCGCCATGCCAAGCGGCGTCGAATGATGCTCGGCGAGGTGATAGCCGTGGAATCCGCCCTTGTCGAAAGCCTCGATAATCCGGAGCCGGTTTTCGTAAAACTCGGTAAGCGGCTCGTCGTTGCGGTCAAGATGGTCGAAAACGCCGAATTTCATTCCCTGCTCCGAGGCCGGTTAATGGGGATTGGTGTTGGCGCCGGGCAGGCGGCCGTTCAGACCACATCCAGCGGGGCGGTGAGCACCGTACCCTCGACCGTGACGCCGTCGCGCTGTTCAGCAAGATAGGGCGGCAGCGGCCGGCGGTCCGGCATGGTCAGCCACATCCTGAGCAGGTGCCGCTTGCGTTCCGGCTCGGGCCAATCCTCGTACGAGTTGCGCGAATGCAGCGTGACATGGTTCATCAGGAAGAACATGTCGCCACGTTCAAACGGAATCTTCACCGCCCTTTCCACCGCCAGCGTGCGGAACATGTCCAGCGCCTCGCGCTGGCGCTCGGTCAGCTTGGGCACGCCGGGCAGGTCCTGTCCCTTGTCGATCGCCGAAGATACGCCACGGCCGGCGAAATAGCCGCCCTCGAAGCCGAACACGCGCTGTTTGGCAAACGGTTCGGTCTCGCCAGGCGGAATTTCACCCTTGCGCGAACGGTAGAAGTAGCCACCCAACTCAACGGCAAGTTCGGGCCGACGCGCCAGTATTTCGTTGTAAAGCGCGACCGAGCTCAGCACCAGATGATCGCCACCCGACTTCGCGCCGTGCAGGCAGGCCAGCGCCAGCACGTCGCACTGGTCGCAATGAAATCCCATCCGCGCGTTGGTGAAATAGCCGCGCGTGTTGGCCTCGGCGTAGTCGCCGCCGAGATCCTTGACGTGACCCAGCACGTGGCCCTTTCCGTTTTGCGAAATCTGCCGGCCAAGATGGATGCCGACGCCCCAGAAGGCGGCGGCGATCTGGGCCCGCGTGCGGCCCTCGACCGGCAGCCCT
>JAZFSB010000463.1:0-2325 GCA_036445935.1 Alphaproteobacteria bacterium
CACTCCCCGATGACGCCATCCACTGGGCCAAGCGCGCCATTATCGACTGGTGTGCGGCGACAGCACCCGGCAGCGTGGTGATGCCGGCGCCGGCCCTGGTGCGCGCATTGTCCGAAGATATCGGACACGGCGAGGCACGACTGTTTCCATCCGGCGTCAAGGCGACCACGCGGACCGCCGCGGTGATCAACGGGGCCGCGTCGCACGCGGTTGAATTCGACGACATTTTCCGCGGCGCCATTTACCATCCGGCGACGCCGGTGATCTCAGCGGCGATGGCGGTGGCCGACGCGACCGACGCCAGCGGGGACGCGCTGCTGCGCGCGGTCATCACAGGCTACGAGGTCTCGACCCGGATCGCGCTGGTGATGGGGCGCGCGCATTACCGCTACTGGCACAACACCGCGACCAATGGCAGCTTCGGGTCAGCGGTAGCGGCCGGCAGCCTGCTGGGGCTCGACCGCGATGGATTCGCCAACGCCATCGGGCTGGTCGGCACCATGGCGGCCGGGCTGCAACAGGCGTTCCGATCTGATTCCGACACCAAGCCGATGCATGGCGCGCACGCGGCGGAAACCGGCGTGCTGTGCGCCCAGTCGGCGGCGCACGGCGTGCGCGGCGTGCTCGACATTCTGGAAGGCGAGGTCGGGTACGGGGCGGCGATGAGCGAGAATTGCGACTGGTCGATCGCAACCAAGGGGCTGGGGACGGATTACAACATCACCCGCATGACGACCAAGAATCACGGCTGCTGCGGCCATACGTTCGCTGGAATCGATGCGGCGCTGGCGATCAAGGAACAGCACGGCGTGAGCTGGGACGACATCAAGTCTATCCATCTCGATGTCTATTCCTCGACCGTCGATATTTGCAGCGGGCGCGAGCACCGCACCCCGTTCGAGGGCAAGTTCTCGATGTGCTATCTGGCGGCGACCGCCTTTACCCATGGCAGCGTGCGGCTGGATGCATTCGACGACACGCGGCTGACCCACCCGGACACCACGGCATTGGCCAAGAAAGTCACGCTGTCGCTGGACAAGGACATCGACGACGCCTTCCCGGCCCAGCGCTCGGCCCGCATCACGGTCGAGACCAATGACGGGCGGACGCTTGAGCACTTCCAGGCGAACCGCAAGGGCGACCCGGAACTGCCGCTAAGCGACGCGGAGCTTGCCGCCAAATATACCGAGCTTGCCGCCCCGGTGATGGGCGATGCGGCGGCCGCCTCCCTGCTCGACGCGCTATGGGCGCTGGAAAGTCTCGCGTCGGTGCGCCGCCTGCCGATCGGCATGGAAACCAGCGCGGTGCGGGCCGGCTGATGGATTTCAGCTTAAGCGAGGAACAAAACGCCTTTCGCGACGCGGTAAAAGGCTTCGCCGAGCGTCATCTGGCGGCCGGCGCGCTGGCCCGCGCCCATGACGACGACTACCCGTGGGAGGTGTCGCGCCAGATGGCCGAACAGGGGCTGCTCGGCATCACCATCGGGGAGGCCGTCGGCGGCCAGGGCGGCACGCTGATGGATGCGGTGATCGCGATCGAGACCATAGCGTCGGTCTGCCCGCGCAGCGCCGACGTGGTGCAGGCGGGCAATTTCGGGCCGATCCGCGTGCTCGCCGAATATGGCTCGGACGAGCAGAAATCCCGCGTGCTGTCGCGCCTGCTGGCCGGCGAGGCGGTGATCGCGGTCGCCATGACCGAGCCCGAGGCGGGCTCCGCCGTGACCGACCTCAAGACCACGGCGACGCCCGACGGCGACGGATTCCGCATCAACGGCTCCAAGGTGTTCACCACGCACGGGCGCTATGCCGATTACCTGCTGGCCTATGTTCGCTACGGGCCGGGTATCAACGGCATCGGCTCGGTGCTGATCGAGCGCGGCATGGAGGGGTTCCGCACCGGCGAGCCGGTACGCTTCCTGTCCGGCGAGGAATGGGTGCAGATCTATTTCGACGATGTCTATGTCGGGCCCGAGAACGTGGTGCTGGGCGAAGGCGGCTTTCGCAAGCAGATCGCCGGTTTCAATGTAGAGCGCATTGGCAATGCGTCGCGATCGCTGGCGCTCGGCCGTCACGCGTTCGAGCTGGCCCGCGAACACGCGCTGGTGCGCGAGCAGTTCGGCAAGCCGCTCTGCGAATTCCAGGGGCTGCAATGGAAGTTCGCCGACATGAAGATCGCGCTCGACGCCGCCGAGCTGCTGCTCTACCGGGCTGCCTGCAACGCCGACAGCGGCTTTCCGTCGGCCGAGGAAACCTCGATCGCCAAGGCCGCCTGCAACAAGACCGGCTTCGAGGTCGCTTCCGAGGCGATGCAGATCATGGGTGGGGC
>JAZFSB010000464.1:0-2991 GCA_036445935.1 Alphaproteobacteria bacterium
TTACGTTTGGCGCTGCCCCCTGCTTCGGTTGGGGGTGGCCGCCATCGGCCGTTGGCGACCCGGTTTGAAACGATCGCCCTGAATTGCTTTGACTAGCTGCTAACGGGCGCTAACGCCCGATCGGTCAAGCACGCGAAAAAGCGGTTCATCAAGCTCTCTGTTCCCCCCAAAAAACCGCCCGATTGTCACCCGGCCTTGAGCCGGGCCCATGTTGGCGATGAGTTTGAATTAGCAGAGGACTGGATCCCGGCTCAAGGCCGGGGTGACGACTATGCGTGGGGTGGCCGCTTCAAACGTGATCGGCCTTACCCTTCACCCAGCACGCGCCGATACATAGCGAAAATGCGTTCCCAGTCGCGGGCGGCGGCGCTTGAGTCGTAGATGTCGCGGTCGGGTAGGGCGTAGCCGTGCTCGGCGTCCTGATGCACCAGATGGTGATAGACGACCGGGTGCGGGTCGAGCAGGGTCTGCAATGTTTCGATCAACGCGGGCGGCGAAAAATGGTCGCGCTCGCCGAACCCGCAATAAAGCTCGCCCTGAAACCTGTCCGCCCGCAGGTGCGGTGAATCCTCGGCATCCGAGATCAGCCGCGTGCCGTGCAGGCTGGCCCCGGCGCGCAGCCGTTCGGGGAATTGACCCGCCGCTTGCAGCACCAGGTGGCCGCCCATGCACCAGCCGATCGTGCCCACCGGCCCTGGCCGCGCCGCGTCCAGCGTATCGATATGGGCGATCAGGGAAGCGGTGTCGGCCATCGCCATATCATTGGTGAATTTGTTGCGCGGCGCCTGTACCTGGCGTGTGCGATCCTCGTCCAGACGGTGCAGCGAGATCATGCGGCCGTCTTCGTCGCGAAAGCCGGTGCTGACCCGGCCCTGGCGGTAATAGAGGTCGGGCAGCAGACAGCAATAGCCGACGGTGGCGATGCGCCGCGCGACCTCGTGCAGTTCGTCGCGGATGCCCCAGATATCCATGTAGAGAATAACCGGCGCGAACGGCCCGCCTTCCTCTGGATGGGTGATAAAGGTCGGCATGGCGCCGTCTTCGGTGGGAACCAGGGTGATGGTTTCGCGCATGGTTCCTATAATTTCCCAAAATTGGATATCTGCCAACCGGCGGCATTTGTCTTTTTTAATTTCTTTGTGATACGGATAACGGGATTAATTCATCAAGGAATCAGTCTGCGATGGGAATTCGCTACACCCTGGATGACAGCACCCGCCGTCGCGTTTTGCGCCTTGGTGTCGCCGGTCTGTGTGTGGCGGCCTCTCTGCCGGCGCGGGCCGCGCTGACGCAGGGTGCTCCGCGCCGTCTTTCCTTCGAGCATCTCCATACCGGCGACCGCGCGTCGCTGGTCTATTGGGCCGACGGGGCCTATTTGCCCGGCGCGCTGGATGAGATGGATATTCTGCTGCGCGATTTCCGCACCGATGAAGCGATCCGCATGGAGGCCGCGCTCTACGACCTGCTGCATGCGTTGAAAATCCGGTTGGCAACCGAGGCGCCGTTCCAGGTCATTTCCGGCTACCGTTCGCCGCGCACCAATCGGGTGCTGGCGCGCCGGAGCCGGGGTGTCGCGTTTAACAGTCTGCACCAGTACGGCATGGCGATCGACGTACGGGTTCCGGGCGTCCGGCTGCGGGATTTGCGCGGCGCGGCGCGATCGCTGGGTCTCGGTGGGGTCGGCTATTACCCGCGCTCCGACTTCATCCATGTCGATACCGGCCGGGTCCGTTTCTGGTAGGCGGCTTTTCTATTTTTCTCCCTCCCTTGTGCAATCGCTTTCCCGCGGTGACAATCCGCGCGCGTTTGGAATTCTCGAACGGGCCGGCGGGCGCGATGACATATGCTGGGGGGATGCATGGCAAAGGCGACCACGTCTTATCGGGTCAAGGGCAAGCGGGTCTATCGCGATTTTTCGCAGGCAGAGCTGAACATCCAGTATGACGCGCGCGGTACCGCGCCCGACGGGCAATATTATCGCGACCTGCAGAAGACCGAGAGCGAGCGCGTGCGGGCGGAGTTCGAGTGCCGGCTCGACGTGCCCTATGGCGACACGCCGGAAGAAATCCTCGATATCTTTCCGGCGACGCAGCCCGGCTCGCCGGTGGTCTATTTCATCCATGGCGGCTATTGGCGTTCGTCGAGCCAGCGCCACCTTGATCTGTATGCCGCGACCTTCGTGCCGGCGGGCGCGGCCTATGTCAGTGTCAATTACGCGCTCGCCCCCGGCGCCACCATCGATGAGATCGTCCGCCAGTGCCGCGCCGGGCTGGAATGGGTGTGGCGCAACGCAAGTGACTTCAACGGCGACCCGGATCGCATCCATGTCAATGGCCGGTCAGCCGGCGGCCATCTGACCGGCATGATGCTGGCGACCGATTGGGCGTCGCGCGGCTTGCCGGCCGATACGCTCAAGGGGGCAACGGCGGTCAGCGGCATGTACGATCTGGAACCGGTGCGGTTGTCCAACGCCAATGACTGGGCGCGGCTCGACAAGCAAGCGGCGTTCCGCAACAGCCCGATCCATCACATTCCGCCGGTTGGCTGTCCGCTGCTGCTGGCCTGGGGCGGGACGGAAACGGAAGAATTCAAGCGCCAGTCGCGTGATTTCGGGGTCGCCTGGGCGTCGCGCGGCTATCCGGTGCGCACCATGGAGCTTGCCGACAAGCACCATTTTGCCACCATGCCCGATCTGCTGGATCCGCAAGGCGAACTGAGCCGGGCGGTGCTGGAGCAGATGAAACTGTAGTTGAGGACAGAAGGAGACAATCCATGATCCGTGCCATCGACCATATGGAACTTATCGTGCGCGATGTGAACGCGCATATCGACCTGTTCGAGAAGCTGGGATTCAAGGTGTTGACCCGGACCGATCACCATGGCGGCTCGGCCGAATTGCAATTGCCCGGCGAAAACCAGCCAATCATCGAAATACACGAGGTCAATGGCGAGGAGGTGATTGGCATCAATCACATCGCACTCAGGGTCGAC
>JAZFSB010000465.1:0-2513 GCA_036445935.1 Alphaproteobacteria bacterium
GGCGATTTCAGTAGCCAGCGCCTGAAGCCGCGTCACCTTGTCTTCCAGTGTGCCGAGCTTGTGGTGGAACACCATGTCGCGCAACGCCGGCACGCGCGATTCCAGCGTTGCCTTGCGATCCTGGTCCCAGAAGAACCGGGCGTCGGACAGGCGCGCGCGCAGCACGCGTTCATTGCCGGCGATGATGGCGGCGCCGTTATCGTCGGACTCGATGTTGGCAACAACAATGAAGCGGTTGGCCAGCGTGCCGTCCGGCTGCTCGACCGCAAAATATTTCTGGTGGGTGCGCATCGAGGTGGTCAGCACCTCGGCCGGCAGCCCCATGAATTCGTCATCGATAGCGCCCATCAGCGGCACCGGCCATTCGACCAGACCCGCGACCTCGGCCAACAAAGCCGCGTCACGCCGCACGGTGAGGCCTTCGGCGGCGGTGAGTTCGCCCGCGCCTTCCTCGATCAGGCCGCGCCGGACGGCGGCCTTGACGATAACCTTGTTGAGCTGAAGCGTCTTTTCGTAATCGTCGAAAAACCCAACCTCGAACGCATCCGGGCTCATGAAGCGGTGGCCTTCGGTGACATTGCCGCACGGCACGCCGTCGCCGATCTCAAGCGGCACCGTATGGCCATCAAGCACGCAGACCACGCGTTGCAGCGGCCGCACCCAGCGGAATGCGCCGGTGCCCCAGCGCATCGATTTCTGCCACGGCAGGCGGCCGATCACATCGGTCAGAAGCCCGACCAGCACGTCAGCGCAGGGCCGCCCCTCGCTATGGATCGTGGCGAACCAGAACTCACCCTTGTCGGTGGAGCGCTTTTCGCATTGTTCAAGCGTCAGCCCATTGCCCTTGAGAAAACCCTGCAGCGCCTTTTCCGGCGCGTCCGCGCGCGGGCCACGGCGTTCTTCGGTCACATCCGGCTGCGCGTCGGGCAGGTTCTCGACCACCAAAACCAGCCTGCGCGGTGTGGCGTAGGCGTGCATTTCGTCGAAGTCCAGTCGGGCTTCGCCCAGCGCGTCGGCGGTCAGCCGCTTGAGATCGTCGGCGGCGCGGCGTTGCATGCGCGCGGGGATTTCCTCGGAAAACAACTCAAGCAGAAGCTGCGCCATGGTTCAGCCCCCGTGACCGCGGCTGGCAAGCCAGGTTTCGCAGCAGCCCTTGGCGAGCGCCCGCACACGGCCGATATAGGCGGCCCGGTCGGTCACGCTGACGGCGCCGCGCGCGTCCAGCAGGTTGAACAGATGGCTCGACTTGATGCATTGGTCATAGGCCGGTAGCGCGAGCCCCTGCTCCAAAAGAAGGGCGCACTCGGCCTCGGCGTCGGTGAAATGCCGGCGCAGCCGATCGGTGTCGGCATGTTCGAAATTAAAGGCCGAAAATTCGCGTTCCGACTGAAGGAACACATCGCCGTAGCTGACCCCGGCGCCATTGAAGTCGAGTTCGTAGACGTTCTCGACCCCCTGGACATACATCGCCAGCCTTTCCAGCCCATAAGTCATCTCGACCGAGACCGGATCGCAATCAATGCCGCCGACCTGCTGGAAATAGGTGAATTGGGTAACCTCCATGCCGTCGCACCAGACTTCCCAGCCGAGCCCGGCCGCGCCCAGCGTCGGGCTTTCCCAATCATCCTCAACGAAGCGGATATCGTGCTTGAGGGTGTCGATGCCAAGCGCTGCCAGGCTGCGGAGATAAAGGTCCTGGCTGTCCGCCGGCGACGGCTTCAGGATTACCTGATACTGATAATAATGCTGCAACCGGTTGGGATTATCGCCATAACGCCCGTCGGTCGGCCGCCGCGATGGCTGGACATAGGCCGCGCGCCACGGCTCTGGCCCCAGCGAGCGCAGCGTGGTCGCCGGGTGGAACGTTCCCGCCCCCACTTCCATGTCATAGGGCTGCAGAATCACGCAGTCTTCGCGGCTCCAAAAATCATGGAGTCGCAGGATCAGGTTCTGGAAAGAGTTTTCAGGATCTATTGACGGATTCATCGCGCTCTCGGCCAGGGCCCCTTGAAAGCGCGCGCACCATACGCGTTCGCCGCCGCGCCGGTCAAGCGAACCCGCTTTAATTTTGGCCCGCGAACCGGGCTTTACGAAGGATGCGTCGGCAGGTTGGGTGCCCAGCTGGGCGGGCTAATTCGTCCCGTGAAATCCGTAAAGTTGATATTGAAGGAGATGCTGATGCGGTTCTCCTTGCCGGTGTTAACAGGGACCGAATGAACCAGCCAGGCAGGAAATAGCAGCAACATTCCCTCCCCGGCCTCGAAATTCACGAAATCGCCGTTGTGGATGTTAACCTGCTCCACGGCGGGGGCCAGGATATGGATTTGCGGCCGTGGATCGTAAAATGTGATCCGGTGACCGCCCCGCGGGACCGTGACGTAATAGACCGCGCTCAGAAAATTATTGGCGTGCATGTGCGATGTATGGCTGCTGCCGGACGGGCCGATATTGGCCCAGCATCCGGTGATTTCCACGTCTTTGGATTTTGGGGAAAGGACGCCAATGACGTCGTT
>JAZFSB010000466.1:0-4331 GCA_036445935.1 Alphaproteobacteria bacterium
GACCGCCGGGTGACGCACATGGTTGGTGAGAACGGCTGACATGTTCACCGCCGCCACCCTCGCCATCCTGGTAACGATGATCCTGGCGCTGATCCGCGCCGTAAAGGGACCGTCGATCTATGACCGCATCCTGGCCGTCAACATGTTCGGCACCAAGACCGTGCTGATGATCGCGGTGCTGGGCTTTCTGATGGGGCGGCCGGAATTTCTCGATATCGCGCTGGCATATGCGCTGATCAATTTCGTCGGCACCATCGCCGTCCTCAAGGTCTTCAAATATGGCGACCTGGGGCGGGCCGGCGACGACGAGGAAGCGGTCTGACATGGGAGCCATGATCGTCGATCTGCTGAGTTGGGTGCTGATCGTGATTGGCTCGCTCGGCGTGCTGACCGGCGGCATCGGTGTGCTCCGCCTGCCTGATGTCTATACCCGCATGCACGCCGCCGGCATCACCGACACGCTGGGCGCGGGCGCGATCATCGCCGGGCTGATGATCCAGGGGGGCTGGACGCTGGTTACCGTCAAGCTGGCGCTGATCCTGGTCTTCCTGTTCTTCACCAATCCAACGTCGAGCTTTTCGCTCGGCCACGCCGCGCTGACCAGCGGCATCGCGCCCAAACTCGAGCATGACCTGACCGAAGACGCAGAAGTGAACAGGGAGGATGCGTCATAGAAACCCTGGTCAACATCGCGCTGCTCGCCTTCATGGCGTTTACCGTTTACGCGGTGGCGCGTATCCGCAATCTCTATGCCGTGGTCATGCTGGGCAGCATCTACAGCCTGCTAGCGGCGGCTGTTTTCGTAGTGCTGGACGCGGTCGATGTCGCGTTTACCGAAGCCGCGGTCGGCGCCGGCATTTCGACCGTGCTCGCGCTCGGCACCATCGCGCTGACCACGGACCGAGAAAAGCCGCCACAGCGGACCCGTATCCTGCCGCTCGCCGTGGTCATTCTGACGGGTGCCGGGCTGATTTACGGCACGCTCGACATGCCTCGGTTCGGCGATCCAAATGCGCCCGTCCACCAGCATGTTGCACCTGTCTACCTGAAACAGTCGATCCCGCAGACCACGGTGCCCAACGTGGTTACCTCGGTTCTGGCCAGCTACCGGGGCTATGACACGCTGGGCGAGGTCACGGTAATTTTCACCGCCGGCGTCGGCGTCATCCTGCTGCTCGGCAACTGGCGGCGCAGACGGCGGCGGCCGGAGAGCGAGAACGAGAACGAGAATGCATAGCTATCTCGTCCTCAGGGTCGTCACCAAGCTGCTGCTTCCCTTCATCCTGCTGTTCGCGCTCTACGTACAGTTCCATGGCGATTACGGGCCGGGCGGCGGGTTCCAGGCCGGCGTGATCTTCGCCGTGGGCTTCATTCTGTATGCGCTGATCTACGGCACCGAGAATGCCGAGCTGGTGCTGCCGCGCGGTATCTTGCGCTTCGGCTATAGCTTGGGCGTGCTGATCTATGCCGGCGTCGGGATTTACGACTTGCTGCTCGGCGGCAACTTTCTCAATTATTCGGTGATGAGCCACACCCCGGCACATGGCCAGCATCTCGGCATCTTCCTGGTCGAGCTTGGCGTCGGCATCACGGTTTCCTCGGTCATGGTGACGGTCTTCTTCACCTTTGCCGGCAGACAAAAGCCGACGGACTGACGCCATGATGGAAACCGCGCTCGGGCTGTATAATTACTGGATCGCGATCTTCCTGATGATGGCCGGCTTTTACATCGTCGTGGCGCACGACAATCTGATCAAGAAGATCGTCGGGCTGAACATCTTCCAGGCCTCGGTCTTCGTGCTCTATATCAGCCTGGGCAAGGTGACCGGCGGCACGGCGCCGATCATCGACCCGGCGGTAACAGTCTATTCCAACCCCCTGCCCCACGTGCTGATCCTGACCGCGATCGTGGTCGGGGTGGCCACCACGGCGCTGGGGCTGGCGCTGGTCGTGCGCATCAACGAGGCCTACGGCACCATCGAAGAAGAAGAAATTCACGTGCAGGACGACGAAACGTGATCACCCCCCATCTTCCCGCCCTGCAAATCGTCATACCGCTGGTGGCCGCGCCGCTCTGCATGCTGGTGCGCTATCGCGACTGGGCGTGGGGGGTGGCTCTCATGGCGTCCTGGCTGGCGTTCGGTATATCGTGGCTTTTGCTGCAGCAGGTATTGGCGGGCGGCCCGATAAGCTATGCGATGGGCGGTTGGTCGGCGCCGATCGGCATCGAATACCGGGTTGATCTGCTCAACGCCTTCGTCCTGCTGATCGTGTCCGCCATCGGGTCGGTGATGATGCCCTATGCGCGGCACAGCGTGACCCACGAATTCGGTCACCAGCGGACCTACATGTTCTATACCGCCTACCTGCTGTGCTTCACTGGTCTGCTCGGCGTCACCATTACGGGCGATGCGTTCAACCTGTTTGTGTTCCTCGAAATATCCTCACTCAGCTCCTACGTGCTGATCGCGTTGGGCAACGACCGGCGGGCGCTGACGGCGGCGTACCAGTATCTCGTCATGGGCACCATCGGGGCGACCTTCATCGTAATCGGCATCGGGCTGCTCTATTCCGAAACCGGCACGCTCAACATGGTCGATCTGGCGGAACGCATCGCCCAGATGCCGCCGAACCGCACCATCGGCGCCGCGTTCGGCTTCCTGGTGGTCGGGATTTCCCTGAAGCTGGCTCTTTTCCCGCTGCATCTGTGGCTGCCCAACGCCTATACCTACGCACCCTCGATGGTCAGCGCGTTCCTGGCCGCCACGGCGACCAAGGTCGCCGTCTATGTGCTGCTCCGCTTCCTGTTCAGCGTGTTCCGGGTCGATCTCAGCTTCGGCGTCATGCCGCTGGACATGGTGCTGTTGGGTCTGGCCGTGATCGCCATGTTCGCGGCATCCACGGTGGCGATCTTCCAGAACAACCTGAAGCGCATGCTGGCCTATTCCAGCGTGGCACAGATCGGCTACATGATCCTGGGCATCAGCTTCACCAACGTGACCGGACTGACCGCGACGCTGCTGCACCTGTTCAACCACGCCATGATGAAGGGCGGCATGTTTCTGGCGCTCGGCTGTATCGTGCTGCGGGTCGGATCGGCCACCATCGGCGACCTGCATGGTATCGGCCGGCGCATGCCGTGGAGTACGGCGGCCTTCGTGATCGGCGGGCTGAGCCTCATCGGCGTACCGCTGACGGTTGGCTTCATCAGCAAATGGTACCTGGTGCTGGCCGCCATCGAACGTGGCTGGTGGGGCGTCGGCCTGCTGATCGTGCTCAGTTCCCTGCTCGCCGTGGCCTATATCTGGCGGGTGGTCGAAATCGCCTATTTCCAGCGCCCGCCGACCGGGGCGGCACACGTTGAGGAAGCGCCGCTGTCAATGCTTATCCCGACCTGGATCCTGATCGGCGCCAGCGTCTATTTCGGCATTAACACCGAGCTTACCGTCGACGTCGCCGGACGCGCGGCGGTCGCCCTGTTCGGAGCCGGATCATGACGCCATCGACCGCCATCGCCTTCGCGATCGGCCTGCCGCTGTTCGGCGCCGTACTGATCCTGCTGCACGACCGCTATCCCAATATCCGCGAGGCCATCACGCTGGTAACGGCAAGTTGCCTGGCGCTGGTGGTTCTGCAAATCCTGCCGGCCGTGACAGCCGGCGAAACACCCGGTTTCGTTCTGGCGGAGCCGATTCCCGGCATTCCAATCGCCTTCGCGGCAGAACCGCTCGGGATGCTGTTCGCCATGGTCGCATCGGGCCTGTGGCTGGTCACGTCGTTCTACGCCATCGGCTACATGCGCGGGCACAACGAACACAAGCAAACCCGCTTTTACGCCTGCTTCGCGATCGCTCTGTCGAGCACCATGGGCATCTGCTTTTCCAGCAACATGTTCACCCTGTTTATTTTTTACGAGTTGCTGACTCTATCGACCTACCCGCTGGTCGCCCACCACGAGACCAAGGAAGCGGTTCGGGGCGCGCGAGTCTATCTCGGCATTCTGCTCTCGACCTCGATCGGCTTCCTATTGCTGGCCATGATCCTGACATGGGCGCTGACGGGAACGCTCGACTTCCGCACCGGCGGCATCATGAGCGGCAAGGTCGACGGGCCGGTAGCCGGGCTGCTGCTGTTCCTCTACATGTTCGGCATCGGCAAGGCGGCGCTGATGCCGATCCACCGCTGGCTGCCGGCCGCCATGGTCGCGCCGACGCCGGTGAGTGCGCTTCTTCACGCCGTCGCCGTGGTCAAGGCCGGGGTGTTCACGGTACTCAAGGTAACGGTCTACATCTTCGGCATCGATTTCCTGCGCGATCTCGGTTCCGCCGACT
>JAZFSB010000467.1:0-3339 GCA_036445935.1 Alphaproteobacteria bacterium
CATCGGCTACCTGATCGTCGAGACAACCGAAATCTTGATCGGGGGAACCGACGGGCGGAGCATCCCCGCCCAGGCGGCGGGCTACGATCACGAGACCGGCTTCGGGCTGGTGCGCGCGGTCGAGCCGCTCGATGTGCCGCCGCTGGTCATGGCCACCGATGTCGACAGGATCGTTGCCGGCGCCAAGGTGGTGATCGCGGGCCAGGGCGGCACTGAACAGGCATTGATGGGCGAGGTCGCGGACCGGCGCGAATTCGCCGGGTCCTGGGAATACATGCTGGACTCCGCCATCTTCACCACCCCGCTGCATCCGCGTTGGAGCGGGGCGGCCTTGCTTGACCGCGCCGACGGCGCGCTGGTTGGCATAGGCTCGCTCTACGTGCAGGAAACCGGTGGCGAAGGCGAGGTCCAGCCCGGCAACATGTTTGTGCCGGTCGATATTCTGGCGCCGATCTATGACGATCTGGTGCGCATCGGCCGGCCAAGCCGACCGGCGCGGCCGTGGCTCGGCATGCAGGTGACAGAGGCGCTGGGCCATCTCGTGGTTGCCGGCATACTTGATGACGGGCCGGCCGACAGCGTGGGCGTCATGCCGGGCGATCTGGTCGCTACCATCGAAGGACACGAGGTCGAGACGCTGCCCGAGATGTATCGCCGAATCTGGTCAGCCGGGAACGCCGGCGCCGACATCCAGGTCGGGCTGGTGCGCGGCCCGCAGATGATCGACGTCATCGTGCGCTCCGCCAATCGCCAGGACTTTCTGCACATGCCACGCCGGCATTAGTAAATTTTTACGGCGTATGTGAACGCGTTTCCCTCCCCCCGCGAGGCAGGGGAGGGGACTGAAGCCGCCTCTGTAAGGTAGAAGTACCATAACTTCCCCTCCCCCCTTGCGGGGGTGTTCTGGGTGGGGGGGTGTGCCGCACATGCCTTTGCTGGGTAACACCCCCACCCCAACCCTCCCCCGTAAAGGGGGAGGGAGCCACCGAGTTATTCATGTTTTGCTGTCCACCGTTAGCCACTCATCGCGCACGGCGGAGTCGGTTTCTGCATCTATGCGGGCTGTGCGCAGTGCTGCGAACGCGTCGCCGGGCAGCAGGCGGGACAGCGCCCACACCGCCATCGCGCGAACCAGGGGCGAGGGATCGCCAAGCAGCGCTTCGACCGAGGGTGCAAGCGTGGGCTGGCCGCTATTGCCGATGGCGATCGCTACATTACGGACGAAGCGGTCGCGCCCGAGCCGCTTTACGGCGGAGCGTGAAAACAGTGTGCGGAAATGGGCGTCGTCGAGCGCGGCGAGCGCCGCCAGACGTGGCGCGGCGAGCGCGACACGGGGGCTCAGCGCCGGCTCGTCGCTGGTGCGCGCGAACTTGTTCCACGGGCAGACGGTGAGGCAGTCATCGCAGCCATAGATCCGGTTGCCGATGGCTTGTCTGAATTCACGGGCGATGTGGCCCTTGTGCTCGATGGTCAGGTACGAAATGCAGCGTCTGGCGTCCAGCCGGTAGGGCGCTGGAAAAGCGTTGGTCGGGCAGGCCGTGAGGCAGCGTGTGCAGCCGCCGCATCGGTCCGCGCCGGGTTCGTCGGGCGCAAGCTCCAGCGTGGTGAAAATTTCGCCCAGGAACAGCCACGAGCCGAAGTCGCGCGACACCAGGTTGGAGTGTTTTCCCTGCCAGCCGATGCCCGCGGCCCGGGCCAGCGGCTTTTCCATCACCGGCGCGGTATCGACGAACAGCTTGACCTCGCATTTATGAGTCTCGGCGATGGCGCGCGCCAGCCGGCGCAGCTTCTTTTTCAGCACGTCGTGATAGTCGCGTCCCTGGGCATAGACCGACACGCCGCCGCGATCGGGCTGTTCCAGGATCGCCAGCGGGTCCGCCGCCGGGCCGTAATTCTGCCCGACGACGATGACGCTTCGGGCTTCCGGCCACAGCGCGTCAGGCGAGGCACGCTGTTCGGCGCGGGCTTCCATCCAGCCCATGTCGCCGTGATGGCCACTTTCGAGAAATTCGCTGAGGGCGTCGCGCGAAGCTGTTTGCGCGGTCGCCGGCGCGACGCCGACCGCGTCGAAGCCTTCCGCCAGCACCATTGCCCGGATTGTCTCGCGGGCGCCTGGCGCGGTCAGCCCCGGCCGCGATAGGGTTGCACGCCCTGATCCGGTAGCCATAGCCCCTCCGGCGGTGGGCCGCTTTGGTAGAACACATCGATTGGCATACCGCCCCGCGGATACCAGTAGCCGCCAATGCGCAGCCAGGCCGGCTCCAGCAGCTCTTCCAGCCGCTTGCCGATGCCGACGGTGCAGGCCTCGTGAAAATTGCCATGGTCGCGGAACGCGCCAAGATAAAGCTTGAGAGACTTGCTTTCGACCAGCCAGCCATCCGGGGCGTAATCGATCACCAGATGGGCGAAGTCGGGTTGGCCGGTGACCGGGCATAAAGTGGTGAATTCCGGGCAGGTGAAGCGCGCTGCATACAGCGTCCCCGGGTGCGGATTGGCGATGCGCTCAAGCGTCGCCGCCTCTGGTGAGGCCGGGCGTTCCGTCTGTGCGCCGAGCTGGCTTAGTCTGTCGCTGTCGGTCATGCTGGTTCCAAACCGTCCGGTCCGGCGCGTTCCGTGGCGGCGAATTTCTCCGCCCAGTCGTCGAGCGTGCCATTTTCGATCATCCGTCGCAGATCGCGCATCAGATCCTGATAATAGTGCAGATTATGCGTCGTCAACAGCATGCCGCCCAGCATTTCGCCGGCTTTGACCAGATGGTTCAGATAGGCCCGGCTGTGGCTGGCGCAGGTCGGGCAGGCGCAGGCGGCATCAAGCGGGCGCTCGTCTTCCGCGAACCTGGCATTGCGCATATTCAGCGTGCCGCCGCGCACGAAAGCCTGCGCGGTGCGGCCCGACCGGGTCGGCAGCACGCAGTCGAACATGTCGATGCCACGCCGCACCGCGCCGACGATGTCGGCCGGCTTGCCGACCCCCATCAGATAGCGCGGCCGGTCGGCGGGCAGCGATGGCACGGTGGCGTCGAGCACCTCGAACATGACGTCGCGCCCTTCGCCGACGGCAAGCCCGCCAACCGCGTAGCCGTCAAAGCCGATTTCGGTCAGCATATCGGCCGAACGCCGGCGCAGTTCCGGGTAGATGCTGCCCTGGACGATTCCGAACAGCCCGTACCCGTCGCGGACCATATGTGCCGCCCGGCAGCGCGCGGCCCAGCGCATCGACAACTCCATCGATGCACGCGCGGTGTCCTGGTCTACCGGCCAGGCGGTGCATTCATCCAGCACCATGGTGATGTTGGAATCGAGCAAATGCTGGATTTCGACCGCGCGCTCCGGCGTGAGC
>JAZFSB010000468.1:0-2474 GCA_036445935.1 Alphaproteobacteria bacterium
CCCGGGCCGCCGGAAATGGGCGTCATGTCTTTCAAGCGAAACGACAGCAGCACGGCCTTCTTCAGCCACTGGTTCACGTGCCATCCGCCGTCGCGCGGTTCGGCCACCCGGTAACGGCCGCCATCCAACCCGTCGAGCGCCGCCTCCACGGCGTCGCGGACATCGTCCGCAGCGTCCGGGCCGATCCGGTCGCGGTCGTCCCAGGTGGCTTCGATCAAGCTTTGCAGGTGATCGGTATTCATCGGAGATCGCCCCCCAGCGGAGCCCAAAGTGTATCGCCGAAAAGGGCTGTGAACATGCGTGAGGGGCCAGGTCCCGTCAAGCGCCGCCGGACGGCGGTGCGGCGGCGGCCGGGGGCGCGGGGGCGACCAGGGCGCTCAGCCAGTCCACCAGGTTCTCCGTGACGTGATGGACGTGGCCATCTTCCGCGCCGGCGCGCGACCAGTCGGTGTCGTTGGGCACCCAGACCGTCGTCATGCCCAGCTCCGCGGCGGGGGCCAGGTTGCGCGCGATGTCCTCGACCAAAACGGCGCGCGTCGGGTCGATCCCGTGCTGCTGAATCAGGCAGTGATAGCTTTCCCGCTCGGGCTTCGGCCGATAGTCGGCGGCCACGATGTCGAAGATCGCCTCGAAGTGATGACCCACGCCGATGCGGTTCAACACACGCTCGGCGTACTGTTTCGTGGCGTTGGTGAACACCAGCTTGCGCCCGTCGAGGGCCGCGAGCGCGGCGTCCAGCGCGGGCGAGGGCTCGATCACCGAGAAGTCGATCCGGTGGACGAAATCGAGGAACGCTTCCGGGTCCACGTCGTGATGGTTCATCAGCCCGCGCAGCGTGGTTCCGTGTTCCCGGAAGTAGCGCTTCTGCAGGCGGCGTGCTTCCTCCGGGCCGAGCGATAGCAGCTCCTGAATGAACCTGCCCATAAGGCGGTCGACCTGGGCGAACAGGTTGCAGGAGGCCGGGTAGAGCGTGTTGTCCAGGTCGAAGATCCAGGTCTCGACCTGCCCGGGATCGATCGCGGGCCGGGTGGCGGATGGCACGCGTTGAGGGGGGCTGTCCATGGCGAGACAGTGGCGCGTCGCTGGCCCGCTGGCAAGGCTTGGCGAAACGCCAAAGGCGTTCGACCCCAATGTCCGGCGCGCCCGATCATTCAAGGCCGGGCCGCACGCGCTCACGGATGGTTGTTTTCGCGATCCCGCGATGAGACGGTATGCTCCGCTCGCCCAATTTGGAGCCGCCTTTGGTCGAATATCTCTCAGCCCAGGCCATCAGGGACTACCCGCCCTATCCTTGGACGGGTTCGCCGGAACCCCCGCTGGCCGTCGCGCGCGCACGGATGCGGGCCACGGGCCAGTGGCACCAAGGCCAGGCCATGGGGCGGCGCTGGCCGATCGGCTGCATCGCCCTCGAAATCACGCAGCGCTGCAACCTCGACTGCACCCTCTGCTACTTGTCGGAACACTCGGAGGCCGTCCGGGACATACCTCTGGGAGAGCTTTTCCGGCGCATCGATGCCATCGCCCGGCTTTACGGCCCGGACACGGACGTGCAGGTGACCGGCGGCGATCCCACCCTCCGGAAGCGTAGCGAACTGGTCGATATTGTCGCCCGGATACGCGACAGGGGCATGCGGGCGTCGCTGTTCACGAACGGCATCCGCCTCAAACGCGACTTGTTGGAGGCACTGATCGATGCGGGCCTGGTCGACGTGGCCTTCCACGTGGACATGACCCAAGGACGGCGCGGCTATGACACCGAAGCCGACCTCAACGCGGTCCGCCTGGACTACATCGACCGGGCCCGCGGACTGCCGGTTTCGGTGTTCTTCAACACCACCGTATTCAACGGTAACCTCGTGGAGATAGCCGATGTCGCGGCCTTCTTCGTCCGCCACAGCGATGTCGTCCGCCTTGCGTCCTTTCAGCTCCAGGCCGAAACGGGGCGCGGGACCGAGCGCGCGCGCGACGCCCGCATCACGATGGACGAGGTCGGGCGCCGGATCGAGACCGGGGCCGGCGCTTCCGTGACCTTCGATGCGGTAAGCGCGGGTCACGCCGGGTGCAACCGCTACGCCATGACCCTGGTGGTCAACGGTGCGGTTTATGATCTTTTCGATGACCGGCGGTTCATCGCCAGCGCGTTGGCCCACAGCGCCGGCCTGGAGTTCGACCGCACCCGCCCGCTGCGCGCATTCGGTGCGCTCGCCGGCTGGTTCCTCCAGAACCCGCGGATCTGGGCCGCCGGAGCCGGCTGGGCTCTGGACAAAGCGCGCATCATGTCGCGGGATCTGGTGGCGGCCCGCGGCCGGGCCCACAAGTTGTCCTTCTTCATCCACGATTTCATGGACGCCTGCCGGCTGGAGAAGGATCGCGTCGACGCCTGCGCGTTCATGGTGGCGACGGCCGACGGACCGGTCTCCATGTGTCTGCACAACGCCAAGCGCGATGCGTTCATCCTCCGCCCGGTGCGGCTG
>JAZFSB010000469.1:0-5277 GCA_036445935.1 Alphaproteobacteria bacterium
GTGGTGCCGACCATGGCCGCCGTCGGCAACGCGATCGGGGACGCCATTGGCATCCGGCCGCGTTCGCTGCCGATGTCGCCGCCAAAGATCCTCGAACTTCTCGAACAGGTGGGCAAGTAACACGCGAATACGGCCGGCGGCGGGCGGGGCGCGGTTGGCCCCGTCCGCCGCCGGTTTGTTTTGGAATCCCGCGCCGCCTCTCCGGTGTGAATGGCGGGAAAATGTTTTAACAAAATGCCGCTCCTGACCCGCGACCGTCGCAATGTGCTGGTACTGGCGATCTGCCAGATGCTGTTCAATTCCGGTCGCTCGCTGATCGTTGCCACCGCGCCGCTGATCGCATATGGCATCGCCGCCGACAAATCTCTCGCCACCCTGCCGCATGCGCTGGTGATCGTGGGCACGGCGCTACTGACCTTCCCGGCGTCATTATTGATGCGCCGGTTGGGGAGGCGCGCCGGGTTCGTCGTGGGCGCGGTGATCGGCGCAGCCGGTGCCGCTGTCTGCGTGGTCGCCGTTTCGCAATCGCATTTTTGGGCCTTCTGCCTGGGCACATTGCTGTTTGGCACGGCGTCCGGTTTCGCCCAGCATTACCGGTTCGCGGCGACCGACGTGGCCGCGCCCGAATTCCGCGCCAAGGCGGTGTCGCTGGTGCTGGCGGGTGGCGTGGCGGCCGCAATTCTCGGTCCCGAGCTCGCCAAGCTCGGTAAGGACCTGTTCGCCTCGACCGAATTTCTCGGCGGCTACGTGTTTCTGATCGGGCTCACGCTTTCGACCGCGCTGGCCGTCATGCTGCTGGATATCCCGCCGCTGACCCCGGCGGAAAAGGCGGAGCCGGGCCGGCCGCTCTCGGTCATCATGCGCCAGCCGGTTTTCATCGTTGCCGTTACCGCCACGACCGTGGCCCAGGGCTCGATGAACCTGCTGATGACCGCGACCCCGATCGCCATGCACAAGGCGCACCATCTGTTCGGTGACATCGCCCTGGTCATCGAATGGCACAGCGTGCTGATGTTCGCGCCTGGCTTTTTCACCGGCTCGCTGGTCAAGCGCTGGGGCGAACTGCCGATGATACTGGCCGGGCTGGTCATCATTACGCTCAGCGTATTCATCGCGCTTGCCGGCGACACCGTATTCCTGTTCTGGGCGTCGATGTCGCTGCTCGGGTTTGGCTGGAACTTCGCCTTCACCGCATCGACCTCGATGCTGATCGGCGCCCATACCCCGTCGGAGCGCGCCAAGACGCAAGGGGTGGTCAATTCGATCGTCTATGGCACCGCCGCCGTCGCCGCCCTGTCGGCGGGCAGCTTGTTGCATAATGTCGGCTGGGCGGGGGTGGGCTGGGTGCCACTGCCGTTTCTCGCCGTAGCGCTTGCGGTCGTGATCCACCACGGGTGGGGGAGCGGGCCGGCGCCGTCAGATCGGAAAACGTTATAAGCGTCAGTGATCGCCGAACAGGAACGAGAGCAAAACGAACCGCTGCCCTTTGGTCACATGCATCGCTTCGTGCAGCATCGATGAGGAAAACACGATGGCCGCGCCGGTTTCCGGCCGATATAGATGGCCGCCATATTCCGGAAAACGCAGCTCGCCACCCTCGAATTGCTCGCTATTGAGATTGACCGACGCCGCGAATCGTCGGTGAGCCACGATTTCCTCGGTGTTGTCGCGGTGCCCGTGCGCTTCGCCGCGGCGTTCTCCGCTATAGCTGCCGATCCGGTATCGCTCGTGCCGCGTGATTTTATAGTGAAATGCCTTCTCGATTTCAGGAAACAACCTTGCGCGCAGCCGGTTTGTCACGAAATTGGTTGTTTCCGGGTTGATGACCCAGTGATCGACGCGATCCTCGCGGTCATAATCGTCAATGCGCATCTTGTAGTCGGTCGTCATGTTCTTCGAGCCATGACCGGGTTCGACCATGACATTTCCCTGAAAATTGTAAATTCCAATGAGATGTTCACAGTCCTTACGGCTCAGCACGTTAGGCACGATAAGCACTGGCGGATGGCGGGCGATCACACGGGATTTGCGATTTTCCGCATCCTCTCCGATTACATCGAGCGCGGCCCGGGCATGATCGTCCACGTCGTCGTCAAAAATCGCCGTGACGTGATGGTTGGGCCGGATCACGATGGTCGTTACCGCGCCGGCGGCGGTCTCGCTTAATTCACCGCCCGGATTGCTCAGGGTCGGAAACGGCAGGGCAAGGTCGGAGAGAAGCGGGCCGGCTTCCTCTATTGCCTGGGGAATGATTGAAAATACATACCCGGCCGCCGTCGCGATTTCGTCATGGGCGGCCTTGAACTTTCCGAGTTCGGCCATTGCACGCGCGCTGGTGAGATCGCCGCATAGAACCAGGATTCTATAGGTGCCGGCGATATCGTCGCCGGCAAGGTCGAACGCGCTCCCGTCTTCGGTCAGCAGCTTTATGGACGGGAAGATGTCACCGGCGGTCAGCATGTCGCGCGCCTTGGGCCTATGCGGCCTGGCTGAGGGCCGATTTCTCGATCAGCGGCATGACCAGACAGAACAGCGTCACCTCGGTCTTGGCGGTGAAGGTGGCGCTCTCGCCGGGCCCGGTCTCAGCACCGCTTCTTTTGCCGATAAATTGACCGTCGCAAGTACCCTTGCCGTCGACCACGAAGAACAACGAGAGCGCGCGTTCAGCCCGGCTGGCCCAGCTTTTACCGGCCTCGATGCGGACCATCTCCAGCCGCGTCTGGCGCTCGGTGAAGATGCCGAGCGATTTCTTCTCGACCCCGCGCCGTCTTGTCGCCCGCCACTCGAAGTTTCGGGGATCGACGATCACCGGTTTCTCATAACGTGGCTTGGGCAGCTCCAGTCTCCGGCCGAAACATCGCTCCCACACCGCGCGATAGGCATCCGTCCTGCGCGGCCCGGTTCCCCTGGCGCGAACGAACATGCCGTCCTTGAACGCGCCTTCCTTGAGCAACTTCTCCTTGGCGGCGCGTTGTTGGGCGTTGTCCATATAGCCCTGGCCACTGGCGCCGCCGAACTGGACGATCATGATGGTGCGCGCCTTGCCGCCATCGGCATAGGGGCCGTAGGTGGTGCCTTCCGGGAAATAGCCGATCTGGCCTTCACGCACGACCTGGTTTGGGCTGATCCGCATATCGCCTTCGAGCGCGAACCTTACCTGGTCGAAATTATGCCGGTGGCGCGGTGTCGAATAATCACCGTCGCTGTGCGAAACGTTGAACACGTAGTTTTCCGGGGCGCCGGTCTTACCCTTGAGCAGCTGCTTGGCTCTGAGCCCGCCGCCACCCCTGATGTGCGCCATGTTGCGATGCCATTTCACCTTCGCCGTGTTCACCACCCGCATTGAAGCCTCCCGTTGGTTGACCGGTAAATTTTATCGCTTAATCTTGGCGCAGGCGGGCCCGCGGATCAACCACCGGGGGCTGGCGCGGTTATGGCACTTTGGGTACACTTCGCGAATAACCAGTGTGGAGACAATAAAATGGCGTATGAAACGGCCAACCCGACAAGCGTTCCCGTCACCCTGGAGGTAAGGCGCATCACCGCGGCGATGGCGGGCGTACTGCTGGGCGTCTTCCTTGTTTATGGGGTGGCTTTTGCCGCGCCCAACGCCATCCATAACGCGGCGCACGACACGCGGCACGCCTTCACCGTCCCCTGTCACTGATATTCAGGTTTAACCAGCCTGATCGCGCAGACGGTGCTTGGCGATCTTGCCGGTCGAATTGCGTGGCATCTCATCGACAAATCGCACATGGCGCGGCTTCTTGTAGCTGGCGATCCGCTGACGGCAATGTTCGATCAGTGTCTCTTCCGATAGCGTCTGGTGTTCCGACGTTTTGATAAAGGCCATCACCGCCTCGCCGAACTTGGCATCGGGCACGCCGATCACGGCGGCGTCCAGAACTCCGGGATGGGTCATCAGCGCGTCCTCGACCTCGCGTGAATAGATGTTAAGCCCGCCGCTCACGATCATGTCCTTCAGCCGATCGACGAAATAGAGATAGCCACCCTCGCCGCGCCGCGCCACATCGCCGGTGCGCAGCCATCCATCGACGAAGGCGGCGCGGTTTTCCTCCGGGCGGCGGAAATATTCGCGCATGACCGAGATCTCGCCGGGCTCACCGCAGCGCACCAGAACCTCACCGGGCTCGCCCGGGGCGACGTCGTCAAGCGCCGCGTCGACAAGCCGGACCTCGACGCCCTGAAACGGCAGGCCGCATGAATCGGGCCGCTCGACCTGTTCCTCGGGCCGCAAATTGCTGATCGTGCCCCCTTCGGTCTGCGAAAAGAAACTGTGCAGCCCAAGCTCCGGCAGGGCGGCGAACAGGCGCTGTTTCAGCTCGACCGGAAATGCTTCGCCGGTTGCCAGCATGGTGCGGAGCGTGGCGCAGGCTTCGGGCGCGCGCTCGATCGCCGGCAGCAGCAGACGGGCGATGGTCGGCACCACGCCGATATGGCTGACGCGCTCTTCCGCGATCAGCTTTACGGCCTCTTCCGGGTCGAAGCGTTCCTGCAACACCAGTGCCGAGCCCAGGCAGAAGGAAGAGGCAATGCGGGCGACGCCGGTGCGGTGCGCCATCGGGGTCGCGACCAGCGTGCGGTCGGCGGGCGTCAGCCGCCATTCCACCGCGTTCATCCAGCCCTGATTGACCACCAGGTTGCGCTGCGTGCTGATGGCGCCCTTGGGCCGCCCGGTGGTACCCGACGTGTAGCACAGCACGGCGTCGTCATTGCCGGTCTCGGCGCGTTTGGGCAGCGTGTCTGCGGCCGCGACGATCAGCGTATCGAGCGCGCATTCGCCAGTCTCGGCATCGCCCGCCACCATCAGCCGGACATCGGCCATCCCCGCGGTGGCGTGCCTGGCCGCCTCGCGCAGTGTTTCCGTGTAGATCAGCGCGAACGGCTCGGCGTCTTCCAGCATGAAACGGATTTCCGGCCCGGCCAGCCTTGTGCTGATCGGCAGGATTATGCCGCCAGCCTTGAGCACGCCGGCCATCGCCTCGACCAGCGCGATACTGTTGGGCATGTAGAGCGCGACCCGGTCGCCCTGGGCGAGGCCAAGGCCGAGCAGCGCGTTGCCAAGCCGGTTGGCGCGCGACTCCAGCTCGGCAAATGTAACCCGGCGCGCACCCGCGACGATTGCCTCACGGTCCGGCCCGCGCCGGGCGGCAAGACTCAGCATGTCACCAAGGTTTAGAATGGTTGTCGCCCCCGACCGGGTCTAGCGAACCGGTTCAAAAACGAAAAAATTGATCTCATCGGACAATCTTTCCC
>JAZFSB010000470.1:0-9455 GCA_036445935.1 Alphaproteobacteria bacterium
GGCAGCTATCTGTTCTTCCTGAAACCCGTGATCGCGGCCCTGCTGGCCGTGCTGATATTGGGCCAGCAGATCACCTCTGTGCAGATCCTGGCGATTGTCGTGGTCTGCGCCTCGGTCTTCGGCGAGATGTTTCTCGCGGGGCGCGGATTGGCCTATAATCAGGGCGTCACGAAGGATTGAAAATTGGGGAATACGGCGATGTCGACCGCGAGCAGCGAAACCGAACGGCCAAAGTGGGGAAAATTCAACTGGCAGGACCCGTTGCTGCTGGAAGACCAGCTTTCAGAGGACGAGCGCATGGTGGTCGACAGCGTGCGCCAATACGCCCAGGAAAAGCTGATGCCGCGCATTCTTGAGGCCAACCGCCACGAGACCTTCGATCGCGACATCATGACCGAGATGGGCGAGATGGGCCTATTGGGCTCGACCATCGACGGCTATGGCTGCCCCGGCGTCAGCTACGTCTGCTACGGGCTGATCGCGCGCGAAATCGAGCGCGTCGATTCCGCCTACCGCTCGACGCTGTCGGTCCAGTCCAGCCTGGTGATGTGGCCGATCCATGCCTATGGCACAGACGAACAGCGAGAGAAATATCTGCCCAAGCTGGCGACCGGCGAATATATCGGCTGCTTCGGCCTGACCGAACCCGATCACGGTTCCGATCCCGGCGGCATGAAGACCCGCGCGCACAAGGCCGATGGCGGCTATCTGCTCAAGGGCTCGAAGATGTGGATTTCGAACGCGCCGCTCGCCGACGTGTTCGTGGTCTGGGCCAAGGACGATGACGGGGTGATCGGGGGCTTCATCCTGGAAAAGGGCATGAGGGGCCTGTCCACGCCCAAGATCGAGGGCAAATTCTCGCTGCGCGCCTCGATCACCGGCGAGGTGGTGATGGACGACGTGTTCGTGCCGGAAGAGAACAAGCTGCCCGGCGCCAAGGGGTTGGCTGGTCCGTTCGGCTGTCTCAACAACGCGCGCTACGGCATCGCCTGGGGCGTGATGGGGGCGGCCGAATTCTGCTGGCACGCCGCGCGCGACTACACGATGGAGCGCACCCAGTTCGGCCGGCCGATCGCCGCCAACCAGCTGATCCAGAAAAAGCTCGCCGACATGCAGACCGAGATCACCGTCGGGCTGCAATCCTGCCTGCGGCTGGGGCGCCTGATGGACGAGAAGAAATGCGCGCCCGAGGCGATCTCGCTGATGAAGCGCCATTGCACCGGCAAGGCGCTCGATATTGCCCGCATGTCGCGCGACATGCATGGCGGCAACGGCATCGTCGATGAATATCACGTGATCCGCCACGTGATGAATCTGGAAACCGTGATCACCTACGAAGGTACGCACGATATCCACGCGCTGGTGCTCGGCCGCGCCCAGACCGGCATCCAGGCCTTCACCGCCTGACCCCGCAATAGAGAGAGATTCAGGCAATATGGTGGCCCCTCTTTCCCATGTCCGCGTGCTCGATATGAGCCGCATCCTGGCCGGTCCCTGGGCGGCCCAGACGCTGGCCGATCTCGGCGCCGAGGTGATCAAGATCGAACGGCCGGGCCGGGGTGACGACACCCGCACATGGGGCCCGCCATTCCTCAAGGACGAAGACGGGGTGGATACCAACGACTCGGCCTACTTCCTGTCGTGCAACCGGGGCAAGAAGTCACTCGCGCTCGATATCTCGACGCCGGAAGGCCAGCAGGTGATCCGCGATCTGGTCGCCGTCTCCGACGTGCTGATTGAAAATTACAAGGTCGGCGGGCTGGCCGGCTACGGGCTCGGCTATGAAGACCTCAAGGCGGTCAATCCGGGACTGGTCTATTGCTCGATCACCGGGTTTGGCCAGACCGGGCCGTTCGCCACCCGCGCCGGCTACGACTTTCTCATCCAGGCGATGGGCGGGCTGATGAGCGTGACCGGCGAACGCGACGATGCGCCAGGCGGCGGGCCGCAGAAGATCGGCGTCGCGCTGACCGATATCCTGACCGGCCTCTATACCACCATCGCCGTGCTGACCGGGCTGACCCGGCGTCAGACGACGGGCGAGGGGTGCCATGTCGATATGGCGCTGCTCGACGTTACCGCGGCCACGATGGCCAACCAGGCGCTGAACTATCTGGTGTCGGGCATATCGCCTGAGCGCATGGGCAATGCGCATCCCAACATCGTGCCCTATGAGGCGTTCGCGGCATCGGACCAGCACATCATCGTCGCCGTCGGCAATGACGGCCAGTTCGCCCGCTTCGTCGAGGCCGCCGGCCACGGCGAGCTCGCCACCGACGACCGCTTCACCACCAACCGGGGGCGGGTCGAGAACCGCGACGTGCTGATCCCGATCATCCGGGATTTCCTGAAAGAACGCACCGGCGCGGACTGGATCGCGGCGCTTGAGAAGGTCGGCGTGCCGTGCGGCCCGATCAATAATCTTGAACAGGTCTTCGCTCATCCGCAAATCAAGGCGCGCGGCCTGCAACGGGAACTCGACCACCCGGTCACCGGTTCGGTGCCGCAGGTCGCCAACCCGATCCGCTTTACCGGCGAGACGCTGGACACCCCCACGGCCCCGCCGACGCTGGGCCAGCACACCGATGCCGTGCTGCGCGAAGTTCTCAATCTGGATGACACCGCCATCACCCGCCTGCGTGACGCCGGCGCGATCTGACCGGGCCGGCGTGATTCTTGACACGGCACCGGGCCACACGCGATTATTCGTATGCGAACAAATTTAGGTAGTGAGATGGTGTGCGATGGCGGAGATACAGCAGCTTGCCGATGACGGGCCGGACTACGTACTGGAAAAGCAGGTTGGGCATTTGCTGCGCCGGGCGCATCAGCGTCATTCGGCGATCTTCCAGGACCAGATTGGTGGAAGCCAGGTTACGCCGCTGCAATTCGCCGCCCTGATCAAGCTCGCCGATCTGGGCGAGGTATCGCAAAACCAGCTTGGCCGGTTGATCGCGATGGATGCCGCGACCATGCAGGGCGTCATCAAGCGGCTGGCCGCGCGTGGGCTGATCCACCGCCGGCCCGATCCCGACGACCGGCGCCGGTTGATCCTGAGCCTCGCTCCGGATGGCCGCCGGCTTGCCGACGGTGCGCTGGCGGCCGCGGCCGAGATTACCCGCCTGACGCTTTCCCCGCTAAGTGCGGATGAGCAGCGGGCATTCCTGTCCCTGCTGGAACGGCTGGCGGAATAAAAGCTGCCCTCAGGCGTTGGCGCGGGCCTTTTCCAGGGCATCCAGCATGTCGCTGACTTTGGTGAACTTGCGCCGCGGGGCGGCTTCGTCGGCGGCTTCTTCTTCCAACCGGTTGATCGTCAGCCAGTCGTCGAACGACACCGTATTGAGATCGCGCTCGGCGATCAGCGCATTTAGCCCGTCCGGGCCGAGCCGGGCCGGGCCATCGAAGTCGGCGATCAGCCGCTCGGTCACATCGTAGGAATCCAGCCGGTTGGTGCCAATGGTGCCGGATGCGCCGCGCTTGAGCCAGCCAACGGCATAGACCCGAGGCTGCACCACCCCGTCCTGGTGCTGGGCGATGCCGCGCGCCTCGTCGAACGGAACACCGGCGACGGCTTCGGCGCGCGAGCCGATGCAGGTGACGACCAACCCGCAGGGAACGTCGAAGGTCTCGCCGGTGCCGATGCAGCGCCCGTTCTCTACCCGGGTGCGTTCCATTCGAACCCCTTCGACCTTTTCGCCACCAAGGATTTCGACCGGCGAGGCATAGAAGCGGATATGAATGGCGCGCCGCTTTGCTTCCGCCGGCACCGCGCCGAAATCGCGCAGCGTGCCCAGGATACGCGTGCGCGCGCGCAGTTCGGCGCCTTCCATCGTATCGGGGGCTTCGTCCGGGATCTGCGCCGGGTCGACATCGGTGGTGGCGTTTTCCAGCGCGCCAAGCTCCTTGAGTTCGGTATTGGTGAAGGAGGCTTCGATCGGGCCGCGCCGGCCGAACATATGAACGTTCTCGAGGGGCGATGCGTCGATGCGGTCGATCGCATAATCGGCGATATCGGTGGTGGCCATCTCGCCCGGCGTGCGCGACAGTACGCGGGCAGCATCGATGGCGACATTGCCGATGCCGATTACGACAGCGCCCTCGACATCCAGATCGGGGTCGAGAGTGCGAAAATCCGGATGACAATTGTACCAGCCGACGAAGGCGTTGGAGCCGTACACGCCCGCCTTGTCCTCGCCCGGAATACCGAGCCGGTTATCGAATGGCGCACCATAGGCCAGCACCACCGAGTCATAGATTTCCGTGAGTTCGTCCAGCGACACGTCGCGCCCAAGCTCGACATTGCCGAGAAACCTCACACCCTCCGTACTGACGGTGGTGGAGTATTTGCGATCGACCCGCTTGGTGTGCTGATGGTCGGGTGCGACGCCGCCCCGGACCAGTCCGAACGGCGTCGGCAGACGGTCGATGATGTCGATGCGACAGCCCGGTGCCTTCTCCAGCAGTGCCTGGGCGACATAGACGCCACCAGGGCCCGAGCCGACAATGACGACGCTGCGATCGGCTGAATTGCCCAATTCCCGCCCCCCCGGTTTGATTGCATGGCTGCTTATTCAGCGGCGATCATAGCGGATAGGAAATTGGTGAAAACCCCGTTTTCGGATGTTTGCCGAATCTGTAATCAGGCGCTGGTGACAGGATCAGGAAACTGTCCAGGTCCGGCCCTTGCGCATCAGATCGTTCAGCGCCTCGGGCGGGTTCTCGGCGGTGACCTCCGCGATTTGCTCATGCATGCTGATCTCATAGGCGGGGCCTGGATCGCGGAAAATCACGCCCATCGCCACCGGGAAGGAGGGCGGGCGCATGCCGGCCAGCATCAGCGCCTGCGGCCGGTTGGCCTCGTCATGGATCAGGATTTCGTCCTCGGTGATGCCGTTCTCGCCGACCGTCACCACTTCAAGATCCAGCTTGCCCGGGGTCAGGCGCAGACCGCGATTGCCGTCCTTGCCGAAGAGCAGCGGTTTGCCGTGTTCGCACAGAATCTGTCCATCGGCGGCGATCGCCTTTTCGGTGAAGGCCGAAAAGACGCCGTCATTATAGACGATGCAGTTCTGCAGGATCTCGACGAACGACGTTCCCTTGTGGTGCTTCGCCTCGACCAGCAGGCCGGGCAGCCGCTTCAGGTCGGTATCCACAGCGCGCGCGACGAAACGCGCGTTGCAGCCGAGTGCGAATACGCAGGCCGATATCGGGGAATCGACCGAGCCCGCCGGCGTCGACGGCGAGCGCGTGCCAACCTTGGAAGTCGGTGAATACTGACCCTTGGTCAGGCCGTAGATCTCATTGTTGAACAGCAATACCTGAACGTCGATGTTGCGGCGGAGCACATGCAGCGTGTGATTGCCGCCAATGCTGAGCATGTCGCCGTCGCCGCCGATTACCCAGACGTCGAGTTCGGGATTGGCCAGCTTCACGCCGGTTGCGATCGCCGGCGCGCGGCCGTGGATGGTATGGAAGCCGTAGGTCTCCATGTAATAGGGAAACCGGGCGGCGCAGCCGATGCCGGATATGAAAACGGTATTTGCCGGATCGGCCTTGAGCTCGGCCATGGCGCGCTGCACCGACTTGATGATGGCGTAGTCGCCGCAGCCGGGGCACCAGCGAAGCTCCTGATCGGACGCGTAGTCGTTTGGCTTGAGCGGCTCAGACAGTGTCTGCACGTTCATGGATCAGTCCTCGAGCCGGGCGCGGAATTCATCTTCCAGATCGGCGACCTTGAACGGGCGTCCGTTGATCTGGGTCAGGGATTCTGCCGGCAGGCAATATTCGGCGCGTAGCAGCGTCACCAGTTGTCCGTTGTTCATCTCGGGCACCAGCAGCTTGTCGAACCCGGCCAGCAACTCGCCCAGATTGCGCGGCAGCGGCCAGATGTACCGGATATGAATGTGCGTGACGTCGAGCCCCTGTTTGCGACAATGGCGCGCCGCCTGTTCGATGGCGCCGTAGGTCGAGCCCCAGCCGATAACCGCCAGCTTGCCGGTTTCGTTTCCGGATGCCACCGTCTGAAGCGGGATGTCGTTGGCGATATTATTGATCTTCGCGGCCCTGACCTTGGTCATCCGGTGATGATTCTCGGGGTCGTAGGAGATGTTGCCGCTGTCATAGTCCTTTTCAATCCCGCCGATGCGGTGCGTCAGACCCGGCGTGCCGGGCTTTGCCCACGGGCGGGCCAGCGTCTGCTCGTCGCGCAGATAGGGCTGGAACCCCTCGGGATCGGTGCGGAACTCTACCGGGAACGGCTCAATATCGTCGGCGTCGGGAATCTTCCAGGGCTCGGCGGCGTTGGCCAGGTAGCCTTCATTCAGGAAGATCACCGGGGTCATGTACTTGGTGGCGATCCGCACCACCTCGATGGCGCAATCGTAGCAGTCACCGGGCGTTGCGGCGGCGACGACCGGGAGCGGCGTGTCGGCGTTGCGCCCCCATACCGCCTGATACAGGTCGGATTGTTCGGTCTTGGTCGGCAGGCCGGTGGACGGGCCGGCACGCTGGAAGTTGACCACCACCAACGGCAGTTCGGCGACGGTAGCCAGCCCCAGCGCTTCGGTCTTGAGCGCGATACCGGGGCCCGAGCTTGCCGTGATCCCGAGCGCGCCGGCATAAGACGCGCCGAGCGCCGAGCAGATGGCGGAAATTTCATCTTCGGCCTGGAATGTCACCACGCCGTACTGGCGTAAATTGCTGAGCGTGTGCAGCAGCGGCGAGGCCGGGGTGATCGGATAGGAGCCAAGGAAAATATCAAGCCCCGCCTTCTGCGCGCCGACCAAAAGGCCCCACGATGTGGTCTCGATACCGGTGACCGCCCGATAGGTGCCGGGGTCCACGGCGGCCTTGGGCACGACATAGGCTGAAACGTCGCTCGGCAGTTCCGCCGTCTCGCCATAGGCATGACCGGCGTTCAGCGCGGCGATGTTGGCGGCGGCGACTTCGGGCTGTTTGGCGAAGCGTTGGTTCAGCCAGTCGATGGTCGGTTGGCGTTCGCGGTTGTACATCCAGCTCAGCAGGCCGAGCGTCCAGAGATTCTTGCAGCGCAACCCTTCCTTCTGGGTTACGCCGCTGCCCTCGACCGCGGCCAGCGTCAGCTTGGAAATGTCGATCTCGATGGCCCGGAAATCGACGATGGTGCCATCGGTCAGCGGGTTCGTCTTGTAACCTGCCTTGTCAAGGTTGCGGTCGGTGAACGCGCCGGTATTGAGAATGATCACGCCGCCCGGCGCCACATCGCGCAGATGGACCTTCAACGCCGCCGGATTCATCACCACCAGCACGTCGGGCGCATCGCCCGGCGTCATGATGTCGAACGAGGCGAAATTGATCTGGAACGCGGACACGCCGTAAGTAGTGCCGATCGGCGCCCGAATTTCCGCCGGAAAATCGGGGAAGGTCGCCAGGTCGTTGCCCATCAGGGCCGTCGATTGCGTGAACTGCGTGCCGGTGAGTTGCATGCCGTCGCCAGAGTCGCCCGCGAAGCGGATACACACGGAATCGAGGATTCTCCGACCCTGTTCGTCGGTTTCTTCGCCGTGTTTCAGTTTTGTGGCCATGTATAGATGCCGCTCTCTACGCTACCGTGGTGAGTTGGGGGTGAATTGCCGATTGTTTGTATACGTACAAATTCGCCAGCTAGTATCCGCGAACGCGGTGGAATGTCAACATTTACACCCACTGATCTGATTCCCGCAACCGACCGAATCAACCCATGAAAACAATTTTTTGCGAGAGTTTGGGTTGTGTCTTGACAGTTGAGGTTTGAATACGGAACATTTGTATGTATACAAACAAAATAATTCGCCTTTGGTTTGGTTTCAAGGGGCGGTGCCGTAGGAGCAAACGCGATGGCTCGGGACGATAAAAACAGTACTGACGGGCTGATCCGCTGCGATGCGTGTCCTGTCCTATGCCGCATTCGCGACGGCAGGACCGGAGCCTGCGACCGCTACGCCAATATTGCCGGCAAGCTGGCACGGACCGATCCGTTGGTCGTGGCCCAGAAGGTCCTGGACGAGGATGGCGAGATGGTGCCATTCGCCATTGCCGCACCTGACTGGGATGGTGGGCTGATCAGTCAGGCGCCAACCTTCCTGACCGGCATCGGGGCAACCACCACCTATCCCGATTACAAGCCAGCCCCCTTCATCGTGTCGTCCGAACAGAACGGGGTCGACATGATCACAGTGGTCAGCGAGGGGGTGTTCAGCTATTGCGGCGTCAAGCTCAAGATCGACACCGACGCCTATATCGGCCCGGAACCCGCCGCCGTCAGGGTCAAGGGCGAACAAGTCGGTCATGTGACCACGGCGGAATACGGTTCACAGATGTTGGCTCTTGGTGGGGTACGGCACCTGACCGGTGGCAGCAAGAAGGAAGGCAATGTCACCTGCGACACCATGCTGCGCCTGTGCAACAAGGAAGCGGTAGAGCTGACCATCGATGACGGCGCGACGATGGTGGTGCAGGCGGGCAAGGCGCCGATCATCAATGGCATTCAGGAAGAGCGCATGCGCGTCGGTTGTGGTTCGGCCACGGTCGGTATCTTCGCGCCGCAATGGCTTGGCCATCTTGATGAGGTGATCGTTGTCGATGATCACATCACCGCCGTGTTGTCGGAACACCAGGCCGGAAAGTTCATCGACATGCCGCCGGCCGGTATCCGGGTGCGCGGTCGACGTTCGACGCCGGGACGCTATTTCCAGGTCGCCGATCACGGTGCCGGCTGGGGCGGCACCGACGTGACCAATCCGCTGGAAATCATCGACAAAATCGAGCCCGATAAAGCCTGGCCCGGCCTGCGCCTGCTGATGGTGTCGACCACCGGCCAGGATTCCGCGTATTACGTGCTCGACGAAAACCTGGCGCCGGTCGAACAGGAAATGTCGTCCGAGGTCAGGCTGGTGGTTGATCGCATTGGCGAGAACTGCGAGCCGGCGCTGTGTTCAGTCCTGTTCATGGCCGGGGCCGGGGGATCGTTGCGCGCCGGGGTGACGGTCAATCCGGTTCGGCTGACGCGTTCTGTACGCGGCGCGCTGACCCGTGTTACCTGCGGTGGCGCGCCGGTCTATGTGTGGCCAGGCGGTGGCATTACGCTTCTGGTTGATGTCAATGAAATGCCGGATGGGTCTTTTGGCTACGTGCCGACGCCGGCGCTGGTGGCCCCCATCGAATTCACCATGCCCAGGGATGAGTTCGTCGCCTTCGGTGGCTATGCCGATCGCATTCGAAAGCTCGATGAGGTGCTGACGTCGGAAAAAATTCGCGCCATTCCGTGGCGCGAGGCCCATCCCTGGCCACTGGATGTCAGTCCTGCCATCGACACTGACGGCTGAGCGCGGCGTCGGGGGCGTGGCTGACACAAGCGCCATCGTACGGATGCTGCCGGATGGGCGCCGGCTGCATTTGTCGCATGGGCCGATCGACCTGATCGTTCAAGCGTTCGGGGC
>JAZFSB010000471.1:0-5470 GCA_036445935.1 Alphaproteobacteria bacterium
AGATTTCAGGCCCGGTGGTCTCATAATGAGCGCGGCAATTGGCCAGATTATCCCACTGGTTGGCCCAGATCACGCCGTTCGGCTCGCTCTCGGCCAGTTCGGCGGCGACGCGCTCGGACTGGCGGACATAGTTGCCGGGATCGCGGTACGGCTTGGCCGGAACCAGCCGGAGCTCGGCGCCGGCGAGCCGCAACATGTCGATTTTCTCCTGGCTCTGGGTCTCCGGCATCACGATCACGGTGCGGTAGCCGCGCGCGTTGCCAACCAGCGCCAGCCCGATGCCGGTATTGCCCGCCGTGCCCTCCACCACCGTACCACCGGGCGCCAGGATACCGCGTTCCTCGGCATCGCGGATGATGAACAGGGCGGCGCGATCCTTGATCGATCCGCCCGGATTGAGGAATTCGGCCTTGCCAAGAATATCGCAGCCGGTCGCCTCCGATGCCTGACGCAGCCGGATCAGCGGTGTGTTGCCGACGGATTCAGAAAACCCGTCGCGGATATCGCCCTCGATGATGCGCCCGGTCATCTGGCGGCGCGGTTGGGATGCGCCGGATCGTCGCTGTCG
The DNA here is from genome assembly GCA_036445935.1 of Alphaproteobacteria bacterium. Taxonomy (GTDB): domain Bacteria; phylum Pseudomonadota; class Alphaproteobacteria; order MPNO01; family UBA2964; genus JAZFSB01. The sequence continues at coordinate 569 of JAZFSB010000471.1, forward strand.
CGTCCTTCCAGCACATCGATACGCGCCTGCAGGCGCTTCAATTCAGCTTGAAGCTGCTCAAGCGCCCGAACCACCGGGTCGTCCACATCGGTGCTCGGCGTGCCATAGGCGTGGAATTCGGGGTCCGGTGCGATGTTCGGCGGACTGACCGACCGGGCCGGAATACCGACCATGGTGGTGCCGGGCTCGACATCCTTGAGCACGACCGCGTTGGCGCCGATGCGCGCGCCATCGCCAATCTTGACTGGCCCCAGCACCTGAGCGCCCGCGCCGACCACCACGCAATTGCCAAGCGTCGGGTGACGTTTGCCCTCATCCAGAGAGATGCCGCCCAGCGTGACTCCATGATAGAGCGTCACGTCGTCGCCGATTTCCGACGTTTCTCCGATCACCGCGCCCATGCCGTGGTCGATAAACAGCCGGCGTCCGATGGTGGCGCCGGGGTGAATTTCGATACCGGTCATAAAGCGGCCCATCTGCGACAGCATGCGCGCGAACAGGAACCAGCGGCGCTCCCAGGCCTCATGAGAGAAACGGTGCATGGCCACGGCATGAAATCCGGGATAGCAAAGCACCACAACAAGTCGCGAGCGCGCCGCGGGGTCACGCGCCATGATCCCGTCGATGATCTCTTTCAGCGTGTCTTTATCGGCACTCATAACAGCCAATTATATCAAGCTATATTCAGCGCGCCCACACTTCCGTGTTACCGGCTGGCCTGGCCTGATTTACACCGGATATGCCGCCAAAAACGCGGCGTCCGCGGCGAGCGACGTTATCTGGCAGGCCATCGGCGGCCGGCTGCAGATGGACGCTGATTTCGCTCAGCGCGGGAAGCCACTTCAGAGCGTTGACGCTGTCGGGAATTTCGAAAGCATCGAAGCCGCAGCGCAACATGAAGGCAAGCTGGTCGCGCAACACGTTGCCGGTCGCGCGCAGCTCGCCCTGAAAATCAAAGCGTTCACGCAACAGCCGGGCGGCGCTGTAGCCGCGCCCGTCGGTAAATTTCGGAAATTTCAGGCAGATCAGCTCAAAGCGCCCGACATCTTCGGCGATATCGCGCGGCGTCTGGTCGCTGTCCAGAACCAGCCCCAGCGGACCATCGCGGTCATTCAACCTGTCACGCTCGGCCTGGTAGCGCGAAAACGAGATCACCACCGGTCCATCGGTCGGAATGGGCTGATCGTCGGCGACGAAGACCCAGTCATCGTCCTCGACGCGGGCGTTCCTAAGCAGTGCCATAGAGTTGCTCCTTGAAGGGGGCTGGGCCGATGCGGCGATAGGTTTCGGCGAAATTTTCACCGTCCTGGCGCTGCTCGAGAAAGGTGCCGATCACGTTATCCACGGCGCCAACCACGTTGTCGTAGGAAAAGGCGGGACCGATGATAGAGCCGATGGCGGCGTCGCCGTCGCCACGGCCGCCTAGCGTGATCTGGTAGAGTTCCACGCCCTTGCGGTCGACGCCGAGCAGCCCGATATCGCCGGTATGGTGATGGGCGCAGGCATTGATGCAGCCCGATATATTGATTCTGAGCGCGCCCATGGCCTCGAGCCGGTCGGGATCGGCCAGACGTTCACTGATGCGCTGGGCGACAGGAATCGACCGCGCATTGGCGAGATTGCAGAAATCGAGCCCCGGGCAGGAAATGATGTCGGTAGCCAAGCCAATATTGGCGGTGGCGAGTCCGGCATCGGCCAGCGCATCATAAAGCGGTTTCAAATCGGCAAGCCGCACGTGCGGCAGCACCAGGTTCTGAACATAGGTGGCGCGAATTTCGCCCAGGCTGAACTGGTCGGCCAGATCGGCGACGACGTCCATCTGCTCGGCGCTGATATCGCCCGGAATGCCCCCGGTGGGCTTGAGCGAAATGTTGACGATGCCGTAACCCGGCTGGCGGTGATCGCTCAGATTGACACGGCACCAGCGATCAAAAACGGGATAGGCGGCACGTGCCTGGGTCAGCGCGTTATCCGCGACCGACGCGGGTGGATAGGATGGCGGTGCGAAATAGGTCTCGATGCGGGCAATTTCGTCGCCCGGCAGATCCAGCCCGCCACCCCGGGTTTGCTCCCACTCGCGCTCGACCAGCTCAGCGAAGGCTGGCGCGCCCAGGCTTTCCACGAGGATCTTGATGCGTGCCTTGTAGATATTGTCGCGCCGCCCTTGTTCGTTATAGATGCGCAGGATCGCTTCCAGATAGGACAGCAGGTCGGCCTTGGGAAGGAAGTCGCGGATGGTTTGACCGACCAGCGGGGTCCGCCCCTGACCACCGCCGACGACGACCTCGAAGCCAATCTCGCCATCGGGCCCGCGCCGCATCTTCAATCCGATATCGTGGAACCCGACCGCGGCGCGATCGGCGGGCGAGCCGGTCACCGCGATCTTGAACTTGCGCGGCAGGAACGAAAATTCCGGATGCAGCGTCGACCACTGGCGGATAATCTCGGCAAAGACGCGCGGGTCCTCGATTTCGTCGGCGGCGACGCCGGCGAACGGATCGGCTGTGACATTGCGGATGCAGTTGCCGCTGGTCTGGATCGCGTGCATCTCGACATTGGCGAGATCGGCCAGCATGTCGGGCACGTCTTCAAGCTTCGGCCAGTTGTATTGGATATTCTGGCGGGTGGTGAAATGGCCGTAGCCGCGATCGTAGCGCCGCGCGATATGGGCCAGCATGCGCATCTGGTCCGCCGACAGCGTGCCATAGGGAATGGCGACCCGCAGCATGTAGGCGTGCAGCTGAAGATAAAGCCCATTCATTAGCCGGAGCGGGCGGAACTCATCCTCGCTCAGCTCGCCATTCAACCGCCGTGAGACCTGACCGCGGAACTGCTGAATCCGTTCATTGACCAGCGTGTAATCGAATTCGTCGTAGCGATACATCTCTATCCCACCTGCGCGGGCCAGGCCGCGACCGTCGGTCCCGACGCCCGGATGCGCTCGCGCTGGCTCAACGGCGATGGTGCCGCCGCCTTGAGCGCGACCTCGATCAAATAGGGCCCGACGACAAGCTGTCGGGCCAGGGCATCTTCACCCGCCATCAGCAACGCCTGTTCGGCGGCCTCATCCTCGGCCAGAGCAGCCTGTTCCAGGGCCTCGACCCAATTGCCGGCGGCGTCGCGATAAACCACCGCGCCATCGCCAAGCCGGTTCGCGGTCAGCACGCGGGCGTTCATGCCCCGACCTCCCCCGCCGTCAGGCCATCCGCCGCAAGAATCCCGGCCCGGCCCGCGACCGAGCCCACCACCAGCAGCGCCGGCGCTCTGACGGCCTCGTCCTCGATCAGCCGGCCAAGCCCACCGAGCGTGCCGCCCAGCACGCGCTCGTTCTCGCGGGTGCCGTTTTCGATCACCTTGATCGGGGTGGCGGCATCGGCGCCGCCTTCGATCAGCTTTGCCGCCAGCGCGCCAGCCGTCGCGACCCCCATATAGATCGCCAGCGTCGCACCGGAGCGCGCGTGCGCCGACCAGTCCAGATCGGGCAGTTCGCCGCCCACGGCGCCGGTCAACAGCGTGACCGCGCGCGCTTCGCCGCGATGGGTCAGAGGCACACCGGCGGCGGCGGCACACCCAAGGGCCGCGGTAATGCCGGGCACGGTTTCGACCGCGATGCCGCACCCGCGAAGATATTCGAGTTCTTCGCCGCCACGGCCGAACACGAACGGATCGCCGCCCTTGAGCCGGACCACGAAGCGCCCGGCGGCGGCGTGATGCGCCAGCAGCGCGTTGATTTCACCCTGGCCATAGCTGTGCCGGCCACGCTCCTTGCCGACATAAATCAGCTCGGCGTCGCGGCGCGCGTAATCAAGAATTTCGGCACCGACCAACCGGTCATGGACGATAACGTCGGCTTCCTGCAGCCGGTGCAGCGCCTTCAGCGTCAGCAGTTCGGGATCGCCGGGCCCGGCGCCGACAATGGCCACCGCGCCCTGTCCGGCGCCGATAGACGACAACGCCCGATCATCATCCGAATCGGCAAGATCGCTGCCGCCGCGCGCGATCATCGCCGCCGCCGACTGATGGCGGAAGAATCCCTCCCAGAAACGCCGCCGCGCGCGGGGTTCGGCGAAGCGGCGCCTGACCGCCGGGCGGAGTCGTTCGGCGGCCCGCGCCAGTGCGCCAAGCGACGCCGGCAGCAATGCCTCGACCATCGCCCGCACACGGCGCGCCAGTACCGGGGCGGCGCCACCGGTCGATACCGCGACGATCAGCGGATCGCGATCGACGATGGCCGGGAACACGATGTCGGACGTACCCGCCTTGTCGACCACGCCAACCGGAATGCCGGCGTCGCGCGCGGCCCGGGCGACCGCTTCATCGGTCGCGGGGTCACCGGTCGCGGCAATGACGATCGCCATGCCGGACACGTCGCCGGCCACGAAAGGCCGCTTCAGCAGATCGATCGCGGCGTCATCGCCCAGCGCCGCGATATCGCGCCCGGCACGGATCGCCACGACCGTAACCCGGCCACCGGCGCGACGCAGCAGCCCAACCTTGCGATTGGCGATAGCGCCGCCACCGACGACCAGGCATCGCCGGTCGCGGAGATTGAAAAATAAAGGCAGGTAGCGCATTGGATGCCCGAAATTCTCTTTAAGCCAAATTTTGTTTGAGAAAGCTCATTTAGCGTCACCGGATTGCATCGGCAACGGAAAAGCCACTAAATTTTGAAAATATTTTTTAGGAATAGTCAATATATTGGAATTTATAGAAAATATTTTTCTGTATTCAACTATATCAGCAAATATTTGCTAACGCGATTGGAGAGGCCGAAGAGCCGCAGCGGGCCGGCCGCCGGCACGGATCGCAGAAATCGCGGCAGCCGTCAAGGAATCCGGGCGCCGGCGCTTAACCCCGTACCTGCGATGAAGCGCGGATTTCCGCCAGCAACCCACCTGCCCC
>JAZFSB010000472.1:0-5202 GCA_036445935.1 Alphaproteobacteria bacterium
GAAATCGAGCCCTGGGACGGCAAGACCGAGTTCACCGCCGAAGCATTCCGGGACGAAGCCGCAGCGGCGGCCGCGGAATAGAGCGGGTAGAGGAACAGACTATGTCCAAGTGGAACCTGATTATCGATGTCGCCGAGTGCACCAATTGCAATAACTGCACCCTGGCGGCGATGGACGAATATATCGGCAATGACTGGCCCGGCTATTCCGCGGCGATGCCCAAGCACGGCCATAAATGGATCGACATCCTGCAAAAGGAGCGCGGCCAGACGCCGGTCATGGACATCGCCTACGTGCCGACCATGTGTAATCACTGCGACAACGCGCCCTGCATCAAGGCGTCGGGCGGCGCCATCACCAAGCGCGATGACGGCATCGTGCTGATCGACCCGGAAAAAGCCAAGGGCCGGAAGGAGCTGGTCGAGGCCTGCCCGTACGGCCATATCTGGTGGAACGAGGAGCTCGGGCTTCCCCAGGCCTGGACCTTCGACGCCCATCTGCTCGACCAGGGCTGGACCAAGACCAGGGGCGACCAGGTCTGCCCGACCGGCGCCATGCGCGCGGTCAAGCTGGATGACGCCGAAATGGCCGCTATCGCCGAACGCGATGCGCTCGAGGTGCTTAAGCCCGAGCTCGGCACCAAACCCCGCGTCTGGTACCGCAACCTGTGGCGCTACAGCACCGCCTTCATCGCCGGCAGCGTGTCGGCGGAATCAGGCGGCAAGGTGGACTGCGTCGCGGGCGCGGCCGTCACGTTATCGAAAGACGGCAGCAAAATCGCCGACGCCGTTACAGACATCTATGGCGACTTCAAGTTCGACCGGCTGGAAGACGACAGCGGCGCTTACAACGTGGAGATCACCGCCAACGGCCACCCCGCCAAGACCATCGAGGCAACGCTCGGCGAAAGCCTCTATCTCGGCGAGATCCGGCTGTAAAACAATCCGATCAGCGCGCCCAGCGCTCAATCTTCTTCCACGTCCCACACTTCGGTGTTCATCGGGATATCCTTGCGCCGGCGCTGGGCGGCGCGGCGGCCGTTCTCCCAGTAATCGCTTTCGACCGCGCGCTGCGCCTCCTCGGCCAGCTCGTCGGGCCAGAAACCCAGCGGATAGCCGAACCACGGCGCCTCGGGGGTGAGCTTGGGCAGGCCGAGCGTGTCTTCCCAGATTTCCCGCGCGCGCTCCATATATTCGCGTTTTGGAAGCGCCACCGGCGGAAAGTCCTGCTTCAGCGTGGCGTCGATCAGCAGCGCCGAATCCTCGCCGCCCGGCACCGATTCGCTGGGCCCGTGGCCCGGGTCCTTGTGCTTGATGATTTCCATGTCGAGATGCGGGCTGCAGCGGAAGGCGATGGCCCAGAACACAGAATCCAGGTTTTTCGGATCGATGTCCTCGTTGATGGCGGTCACGAACTTGCCGGACGCGCGCTGCTGCGACTGGATTCCGTAAAGCGCGCGCCAGACCTCGGTGCGGGGCACGCCGCGCTCCAGCGTGACGAAGATGAACTTGCGGTTGCCGGTCAGCGGCTGGTGGCAGGTGACGCGCTTGACCCCCTTGATGCCAAGATGGTCGCGCAAGTGCCGCATATAGCCGAACTCGTGCACCATGCAGCGGATCGCGGTGAACTCGTTGGGGTGAATCTGGCTCAGATAGGTGATCAGCTTGGGCTTGGTGCGGTGCGTGATCGCCGTGACCTCGACGAAGCCGTTGAATTCCTGCGTGTTGACATAGCCATGCGCTTCGCCATAGGGCCCCTCGGGCTCCAGATATTCGGTATCGACATAGCCTTCAATGATGATCTCGGCGTCCGCCGGCACCATGAGGTCAACCGTCCGCGCTTTCACCACGTTTAATGGCGCGCCGGCCAGCCCGCCCGCGATCGCGACCTCGTCGACGTCCTCCGGCGCCTTCCAGACAGCCGCATAGGCCAGCACCGGCGGCCCGCCGACGACGTAGGCACACGGCATGCGTTCGCCGCGTTCCTTGTATTTGAGCCAGTGGCCGTAGCCGCCGGCGCGCAGCTCGGTCGAGGTGTTCAGCCCGAAGCGGCGCGGCGCCTTGATCTGGCCGCGATAGGTGCCGAAATTCTGCAGCCCGGTTTCCGGGTCCTTGGTCACGAAGCCGGTGCCGGAAAGAAACGGCGCATTGTCCCAGCCCGGCGTCGAGATCGGTACCGGCAGCGCATCCAGCGCGTTGCCGGGCTGATCCAGCGCCTCGCCCTCGATCACCACCTCCTGGCAGGGCGCCTCGCTGATCTCGCGGGGCGGAATGGGGTCGCTCAGCGCCCGCGCCCAGAGCGCGTGTGAGTCTTCCAGCGCGCAGCCGAGCGCCATGCTGTAGATCTTTTCGCTGCCGCCCCAGGCGCCGATCAGCACCGGCATGTCGTATTTCTTACCCTTGCTGTCGGTTACGTTGGTGAACAGCCATGCCTTGCGGTCTTCATCGGCGACCCCGCCCCGGACCTGCCAGCGCACCAGCGGGAACAGCTCGGTATCCTTGTTGATGGGGATATCGACGACGCGCAGCAGCCCCTCTTTTTCCAGCGCCGCGAGATGATCGTCGAGATCGCGATAGCCGCGCTCGGGCGCGGCCGTTGTCTTCTTTGCCATGATCAAATTCCTTGGGATGGGCGCCGGCCCGAAGCGACACCGGCCATGCGGGGAGCCCCCGACATGGCCGGTTATGCGTTTTGTCTGCGATGCGCCTATTTCTTTTTCTTGCGCTTGGCGCGGGTCGCCTTGGACGGATTCACCAGCGCCTTCAGCTCGGCCAGGGTCGACGGCTTGGTCGCCGCCATATTTTCGATGAAGGCCTGAAGCTTCTCGCCCGTGGTTGGGCGCAGCGGCATCTTGCGCTTGTTGAGATCCTTCTTGTAGCCAGGATCCTTCATGGTCGCATCGAAGGCGCGGCGCAACCCGGTAACCAGCACCTTCGGCACGCCGGGCGGCGTCACCAGCGCCCGGCCGATCAGGCCCGAGCCATGCAGGAAGCGAACCATCGCTTTTTCTTTTTCGCCTTTTACCAGGTCGACGAAGCGCGGCAGGCCGGGAAGGTCGGCGGTCGGGGTCGGCCCGATCTGGATCAGGTGAACCAGCTTGCCCGCGCTCAGCCAGTTGGCGCGGCGCGCCTTGGTGCTGGCCCAGACGGTGGCGCGGCCCTGAACCTCGCCGCGTTCGGTCGCCATGTCGACGCCGCGTGAACCCTTGTAGCCGACGATGATCTTGAACTTGGCGCCCAGCAGCTCATTCATCAGCTTGGGCATGCGATAGAGGAACGAATGCCCGCTCGGCGCGCCGAGAATGACCCGCTTGCTTTGGGCTTCCTTGAACGTCTTGACAGGCGCCGTGTGCCACACCGACAGCACGGTCGCGAAATCGGTGATCGATCCCAGCCAGTTGAACTTGGCGCCGTCGAACTTGACGCCCTTGGGCCGCAGAAGCTGGTTCTCGACAATCGAGGAGATCGGCATGTGAATGACCGCGCCGCTCCGCGGCGCCACGGTATAGACGAAGTTCGCCGCCTTGACCCCGCCGCTGCCCTGCATGAATTGCAGTATGATGTTCGGGTTGCCCGGAATGTACTTGCCAAGATATTTGGCGATGATTCGCGCGTTGAGCCCGAACCCGCCGCCTTCGCCGGAACCGACGATCATCGTCACGTTCTTGCCACGATAAAAATCGGAAACCGCGTCGGCGTTCGCCGACACCGTCGCCAGTGAAGCCACGCCGAACGCGGCCAGCCTCAATAGGTTTGAATTCCGCCACATGTTCATCTGATACCTCCCTGTATTTATTTATGTTGCAGTATCGCCAACCGGTGGACCGGTTTTATGAAGTCTTGTTTCTAAATCGCCGCCATCTCCACCGACATCAGTCCCAGCCAAGTTCGATTGATCATCCAGGTGCGCCGCGCGCCGAGGAGAATTTGGTTGTAATCGTCCTGGGTCTTCAGGTGATTCTTCGCCACATCGAATAGAAAGGCCGAATGTTCGTCCTCGACCGCGACATGCTCCTTGTTCGAGGGTTGGCGCTCCATCGGGATGCCGAGATCCTTACTCAGCTTGTCCGCGATCCTGTGCGACATGCCGCCGCCCTTGATGATTTCGTCGGCGTTGGCGATCTCAAGCGCGCCGAGCAGCGCGGTGCCGGCCAGCCATGGCAGCCGGTCGGCTGAATGCTGCCAGGCCAGCGCGCAGACCATGGTGCCGTCACAGGGCGTGATTTTGCGGAAATGTTCGCGCTTCAGCCCGACCGTCCGGCCTTCCATCACACCCAGCGTGTAATGGTCGGCGGCGCCGCGTTCCTCGTTGCCGGCCAGTTCGTCGCGTTCGTGGCCCCAGATCAACTGCTTGACGTCGAACGGTGCGCGCGACTGGACATAGGCCCAGCACGCCCGGCGCCCCAGGATGAAGGTGCCACGCTGGATCATGTAGAACCGCGCCCGTTTTTTGGTCAGCGGCAGGGCGAAAAAGCGTTCGTATTCCTCGGTCCGGAACAGCGCGTTGGCTTCGCGGTATAGCTGTTTGCGCAGTCTTTCCACGCCGTTGGTGAGTTTTGCCATTCGAGTCTCTCTTAATTTGAGGTTTCTTGGAGGGAAGCCTAATGGCATCCGGGCCAAATGGAAATAGCGGGTAGTGGTTTTGCCGCCTGCTTTCGCATGGCATACTTTTGTCCCAGGATTCGCAGTCAGAGGGTAATTGCCATGGCCAAGCTCCGTCACGTCGCGATTTCGGTTCCCGATCTCAGCAAAGCGGCGCAATTCTATGAAGAGGTGTTCGACATGGAGCGCCTTACCGAAAACAAGGTCGCCATCAATCTGTCGGATGGGGTCATGAACCTGACCCTGCTGCGTTTTCCGACCGATGAGATGGCCGGCGATGAGCGCGGCAAGGATTTCTTCGGCGTGCACCATATCGGCTTCATGGTCGATGATGCCGATGAAACCGGCCAGCGGATCGTCGAACGCGGCGGCCACCATATGGGCGACGCGCCGAGCCCGCCTGGCCGCAACGCGGAAGTCAAATACCGCGATCCCGACGGGGTGGTTTTCGACTTGTCGAAAGAAGGCTGGATTGGCACCTCCTGATCCGGCGCGCCTGACCAAGCTCACCGTCATCGCATTCGTTGGGCCCGAGACCCTGCCACTGCAGGTCGGCGGCGATCTGGGCTTCTATCAAGACGCGGGGTTGGATGTTGCCTGG
>JAZFSB010000473.1:0-7907 GCA_036445935.1 Alphaproteobacteria bacterium
GCCCGGCTGGGCCGAGCATGCACCGGGGCCACCGCCCGGCAACGACCCGGTCGCCCCCGCCGACGCCCGCGCGCGGCTGGCCGAGCTTACCGGCGCCGATGCCGAGCCCCGGCCACAGCAAAGCGACTATGCCTCATCGGTCTGTCATGCGTTTGCGCCGCGCGACGATGTCGACAGCCCCAATATGGTGATCGCCGAGGCCGGCACCGGCGTCGGCAAGACACTCGGCTATATCGCGCCGGCCAGCCTGTGGGCGGAACGCAATGGCGGGGCGGTGTGGATCAGCACCTATACCCGCAATCTGCAGCGCCAGATCGACGGCGAGCTGGACCGGCTCTATCCCGACCCGTCGACCAAGACAAGGCGCGTGGTGCTGCGCAAGGGGCGCGAGAACTATCTCTGCCTGCTCAACATGGAAGAAGCGGTCGGCAATATACCGGCGCGCCAGGCCAGCGCGATCGCGCTGGGGCTGGTGGCGCGCTGGGCCCGGCGGACGCGCGCCGGCGACATCGCGGGCGGCGACTTCCCGACCTGGCTGGCCGATCTTGTTGGCTGGCGCGACACGCTGGGGCTCTCCGACCGGCGCGGCGAATGCATCTATTCGGCGTGTTCGCATTTTGGCAAATGCTTCATCGAGCGCACGGTGCGTCAGGCGCGCCGCGCCGACATCGTGGTCGCCAATCATGCGCTGGTGATGGCGCAGGCAGCGCTCGGCGGGCTGGATGACGGCACCGTGCCGACGCGCCTGGTGTTCGACGAAGGGCACCATGTGTTCAACGCCGCCGATTCCGCCTTCTCGGCCGAGCTCAGCGGCCGCCAGGGGGCCGAGCTCAGGCGCTGGCTGATCGGCGCGGAAGGACGCCGCCAGGGACGCGCGCGCGGGCTGGGCCGCCGGATCGAGGATTTCGCCGCGATGGACGGGGCCACCGGGGACGCGCTGGCGCAGCTTACCGAAGCCGCGCGCTGCCTGCCCGGCGCCGGCTGGGCGGGACGCATCGCGGAAGGCCGCACGCGCGGGCCGGCCGAAGCGTTCCTCGCACGCGTGCGCGAACAGGTCTATGCGCGCACCGCCACCGACGGCCACGGCTACGATCTGGAAGCCGACGCCCGCCCGCCGATCGACGGGCTGCTCGACGCGGCTGATGCGCTGGATGCCGCCCTGTCCGGCCTGGCCCTGCCGATGAAGGCGCTGGCGGCCCGGCTCGCCCGCCTGCTCGATGAGCGCGCGTCCGATTTCGATACCCACACCCGCCAGCGGTTGGAGTCCGTATGCCGAAGCCTGGCCCGCCGGGTCGAGAGCGAGGTCGAACCGTGGCGCGGCATGTTGCAGGCGTTAGCTTCCGAAACGCCCGCCACCTTCGTCGACTGGTTTTCCATCCGCCGCGAACAGGGCCGCGATGCCGACGCCGCCATGCACCGCCACTGGATCGACCCGACCGAGCCGTTCGCCGAGCATGTCGCGCGCCCGTCGCACGGCATCGTCGTCACCTCGGCAACCCTGCGCGACGCCACCGGCGATATCGAGGCCGATTGGCAGGCCGCCGAGGCCGTGTCGGGCGCGGGCCACCTGGCGACGCCTGCGCTGCGCGCCCAGGTGCCCTCGCCCTTCGACTACGCGGTCCAGACCCGCGTCTTTATCGTCACCGACGTGCGCCGCACCGATACCGAGCAGGTAGCCAGCGCCTATCGCGAGCTGTTCCTGGCGGCGGGCGGCGGCGGGCTCGGTCTGTTCACCGCCATAGCGCGGCTGCGCGCCGTCCATGCCCGCATCGCCGGGCCGCTGGAAGATGCCGGGTTGCCGCTGCTGGCCCAGCATGTCGACAGCCTGGATACCGCCAGCCTGATCGAAATTTTCCGCGCCGAGGAAAACGCCTGCATCCTGGGCACCGACGCCATCCGCGACGGGGTCGACGTGCCCGGCAACAGCCTGCGCCTGGTGGTGTTCGACCGGGTGCCGTGGCCGCGCCCGACCATCCTGCATCGCGCAAGGCGGGCAGCCTTCGGCGGGGCGGCCTATGACGACCGCATCACCCGGCTGCGCCTCAAGCAGGCCTTCGGCCGGCTGGTGCGCCGCGCGGGCGACAAGGGCGTGTTCGTCATGGCCGATTCCCGCACCCCGACCCGCCTGCTGGGCGCCTTCCCCGAAGGGGTCGAGCCCGTCCGCCTCGGGCTGGCCGAAGCCATCGCCGAAACAAGGGCATTCCTGGGCTAGTTATGGCATTATCGTGTGACGCGGAACCGGCACCAGCCCTCTCCCCCTCCCGGCCACCCCTTAGGGCATTATCCTCTGGGTGGCCGGGAGGAGGAGAGGTCCGGCGCCGCCACATTTAGAGGACCTAAAACCATGGCGATACACCACGAAGGGCTGATCTACATCATGGTGATGGCGGCCGCCGCCGACCGTGAAATGAAGGACGAGGAGTTGATGCGCCTGGGCGATATCGTGCGCTCGCTGCCAGTGTTCCGCGATTTCGATGAAAACGACATCCCCAAAATCGCCGCCGCCTGCGCCAATCTGCTGAACGACGAGGACGGGCTGGACGAAGCGCTTGAATTCGTGCGCGAGGCCTTACCCGAAAAGCTGCGCGAAACGGCTTACGCAATCTCCTGCGACGTGGTCGCCGCCGACGGCGCCGCCAGCCAGGAAGAACTCCGCCTGCTCGAAATGATCCGCCACGATCTCGACATCGACCGCCTGGCCGCCGCCGGCATAGAACGCGGCGCAAGGGCAAGGCATATGGTGGCGTAAGCGGGGAGAGCGGTTCGAAACTCGCATACCCGATAACCCTCTTCCCCCTCCCCCTCGACGGGGGAGGGTTGGGGTGGGGGTGATCCCGACGGCACGGCGGGGGGTCGTTGGGACGTCGTAGCCCCCCTCCCTCACCCTCCCCCGCAAGGGGGGAGGGGACTGACAGAGCAGTGTTTGCTTACCGTAAGCGCCGCGGGGGGAACCGGCCCGTTCCGCATCCCACATAGAAAAAGGCCCCGCGCTTTTGCGCGGGGCCTTAATGCCGTCCGGGTGTGGACGGCGGGTCTTGGTATTAAACGGCAGCTTACATCATGCCGCCCATGCCGCCCATGCCGCCCATGTCGGGCATGGCAGGCATTCCGGCGCCCTTTTCGTCGGGCTTTTCGGCAACCATGGCTTCGGTGGTGATCAGCAGACCGGCGACCGAGCCGGCATCCTGCAGGGCCACACGAACAACCTTGGTCGGGTCGATGATGCCGGACTTGACGAGATCCTCGTACTTGCCGGTCTGGGCGTTGAAGCCGAAGGTCAGGCTTTTATTCTCGAGCAGCTTGCCGACCACGACAGCGCCGGACTCACCGGCGTTCTCGACGATCTGGCGTACCGGCTCCTGGATCGCGCGACGCACGATATCGATGCCGACCCGCTGGTCGTCATTGCCGGGCTCAAGCTTCTTGAGCACGCGGGTGGCATAGAGCAGGGCGACACCGCCGCCTGGGACAATGCCTTCCTCAACCGCGGCGCGGGTCGCGTTCATGGCGTCCTCGACACGGTCCTTGCGTTCCTTGACCTCGACCTCGGTGGCCCCGCCGACCTTGAGAACCGCAACGCCGCCGGCCAGCTTGGCCAGGCGTTCCTGCAGCTTCTCGCTGTCATAGTCGGACGTGGTCTCCTCGACCTGGGCGCGGATCTGGTTGCAACGGCCCTGGATGTCGCTCTTCTTGCCGGCACCTTCGACAATGGTGGCTTCTTCCTTGGTCATCATGACGCGCTTGGCGGTGCCGAGCATGTCGAGCGTGACGTTCTCGAGCTTGATGCCGAGATCCTCGGAGATCACCTGGCCGCCGGTCAGGATGGCGATGTCCTCGATCATCGCCTTGCGGCGGTCGCCGAAGCCGGGCGCCTTGACGGCGGCGACCTTGAGCCCGCCGCGCAGCTTGTTGACCACCAGGGTCGCCAGCACTTCGCCTTCGATGTCCTCGGCGATGATCATCAGCGGACGGCCCGACTGAACGACCGATTCCAGCACCGGCAGCATCGCCTGCAGGCTGGAAAGCTTGCCCTCATGGAGCAGGATCATCGGGTCTTCCAGCTCGCAGGTCATCTTCTCCGGGTTGGTGATGAAGTACGGAGACAGATAGCCGCGGTCGAACTGCATGCCCTCGACGACGTCGAGCTCGGTGGTCAGGCCCTTGGCCTCTTCCACCGTGATGACGCCTTCCTTGCCGACCCTCTGCATGGCCTGCGCGATCAGGTCGCCGATTTCCTCTTCGCCATTGGCCGAAATCGTGCCGACCTGGCCGATCTCTTCCTCGGACTTGACCTTCTTGGAGCGCGACTTGAGGTCAGCGACAACGGCCTCGACCGCCATGTCGATGCCACGCTTGAGATCCATCGGGTTCATGCCCGCGGCAACGGCCTTGCAGCCCTCGCGCACGATGGCCTGAGCCAGAACGGTCGCCGTCGTGGTGCCGTCGCCGGCTTCGTCGTTGGTCTTGGAGGCGATCTCGCGCACCATCTGTGCGCCCATGTTCTCGAACTTGTCTTCGAGAGTGATTTCCTTGGCGACCGTTACGCCGTCCTTGGTGATGCGCGGCGCGCCGAACGACTTGTCCAGCAACACGTTGCGGCCCTTGGGTCCGAGCGTGACTTTCACGGCATCGGCCAGGATATCGACGCCGCGGAGCATTTTCGCGCGCGCTTCGGTATCAAATTTTACTTCCTTAGCCATTTGTCATGACCTCCTTATTGAACGATGCCCATGATGTCGGACTCTTTCATGATGAGTAAGTCCTTACCGTCGATCTTGACTTCGGTGCCCGACCACTTGCCGTAAAGCACGCGATCGCCCTTCTTCACGTCAAGCTTGACGTATTTTCCGTCGTCGTCGCGCGCGCCTGGCCCGACTGAGATAACCTTGCCCTCCTGGGGCTTTTCCTGTGCGGTGTCGGGGATGATCACCCCACCCGCGGTCTTGACCTCGGCGCTTAGCGCCTCGACCACGACGCGGTCATGCAATGGCTTAAATGTCGTCATTGGAACGCTCCCGTCCGTCTATGGTTTGATTGAAACTGGGAGGCGCTGTTAGCACTCTCCCCCGGTGAGTGCCAGCTATATAGGTGCCCTGCCCCGCCCTGTCAAGAAGCGCTGTTTTAAAGGGTTAACGTGCGTTGGGGACTTGCGGAGACACGCGCCGTGGCCTATGCACCTGCGGAACCGCATAGCATCGATCGCCACCAAAATGACGCTGCCAACCCTCTCCGCCGCCGACGCCGCGACCCGCCGCCACATCGCGCTATGGTTGGTGATCTGCGCCGCGATGGTGTTTGTCATGGTGGTGCTGGGCGGGGCCACAAGGCTGACCGAAAGCGGGCTGTCGATCACCGACTGGCGGCCGGTAACCGGCATTCTGCCGCCGATCGGCGAAGCCGACTGGCAAATCGCCTATGACAAGTACCGCACCAGCCCGGAATTCGCGAAGCGCAATTTCTGGATGTCGGTGGCCGATTTCAAGACCATATTCTGGCTGGAATATCTGCACCGACTGTGGGGCCGGCTGATCGGGCTGGTCTTTCTGCTGCCGTTCCTGTGGTTTCTCGCGCGTGGCCAGATCGGCCGACGGCTGGGCTGGCGGCTGGGCGCGCTGTTCGCGCTCGGCGCGGCGCAGGGGCTGATGGGCTGGTACATGGTCAAAAGCGGGCTGGTCGACCGGCCCGATGTGAGCCACTACCGGCTGGCGGCCCATCTGGGGCTGGCCTTCGCCATCTATGGCGGGCAGGCGTGGCTGGTGCTGGGACTGCTGCGCGCGGAGCGCCCGCCGGCGGCGGGCGGGCTAGGCACCCATGCGCGGGCGGTGCTTTGCTGGGGTGGGCTGACGGTGCTCTATGGCGCTTTCGTCGCCGGGCTAGATGCCGGCATGGCCTATAATTCCTTTCCGCTGATGAACGGCAGGCTGGTGCCGCCGGAAGCCTGGGCGCTCGAGCCGCCTTGGCTGAACCTGCTGGAGAACCCGGCGCTGGTCCAATTCATCCACCGGACACTCGGCATCGGGCTGGCGTTGATCGTGCTGGCGCTGTGGTGGCGCGCCCGCCATGCGGCAATTAGCCGCGCCGCGCGCCGCGCGGTGGCGGCATGCGCGCTGATGGCATTGGTCCAGACGGCGCTCGGCATCGCCACGCTGTTGAGTTCGGTCGCCCTTCCGCTTGGCGTCGCGCACCAGGCGGGCGCGATGGTGCTGTTCACGCTGGCGCTATGGACGGTCTATGAACTCGGCGCCACCGCGGGTCCACGGCGCGAGAACAGCAGCGCGCCGACCAGATAGGCGCCGGTGCAGAAGGCCAGCCCGTAGACATTGATGCCGAGATCGTCGGCGTACTTGCCGCTGCCGATATTGATCCATTCCGGGAAGATCATAGTGCCGGTCGCCGCCTCGACCGTCTTGATCACGCCGAAGGCGATGCCCGGCCAGAACGCGAAATGGAAGCTGACCGGCCCCGCCGGCGAGATGAAGGCAAGCAGGAAGATCGGCGCCAGCCCCATCACCATGGTGCCGCTGATGGTGGTCGCGGCGATCACCGCCGGCCCCACCCCGTCGCCGAGATAGACCGTCAGCAGCGGCAGATTGCCGAACAGCGCGATGGCGATCATCGACCAGCGGCCAAACAGGCGCTCGCGCGCGCCCGGCTCGCCGCGCCGGTCCGGCCAGTCAACGGCGGTCAGCTTGGCGGTGCTGGCGAAGGTCGAATCCAGCGTCGAGCCCGCGCTGGTCAGCATGATGGCGTTGAACACCAGCAGCATCGGCAGCCCGAACGCCATCGGCACGCTGACAGTGGGCGTGCCGGAAAGCCCCGCCGAGCGCGCGTAGAGCCCGACCGTGCTGAACAGAAGAATGAAGCCGCCACTCAGCAGCCCAGCCAGCATGAACCCCTTCACCATTGTTTTTGGATCGGTCAGGAAACCGCGGTCGGTGAGCACCGGGTCGTGGAACGGATAGCTGAACACCTGCACCAGGGCGAGGCAGAGGAAGGTGAGGCCGGCCAGATGAACCCCGTCCGGCACGGTGGGCAGACCGGTCTGCGCGAGCGGCGGGAACACCGCGATCAGCACCACGACCAGCAGCACGGCGGCCAGGATCATCTGACCCGCGTCGGTCAGCAGCGAGGACCGCAGGCCGCCCCGCCAGGCGTAATACATGGTGAAGCCCGTCACGGCGGCCGCCGCGATCCAGTAGGCGCCGCTGCCTTCGGGCCCGAAATAGAGCGCGGCAACCTTGGTGTTGGACCACACTTCGTTGAACAGCCGGATGCCGATGGCGATCAGAAACAGCCGGGCGCACAGCGTGCCATAGCGGTCGATCAGGAAGCTCGCCAGTGACTGGTAGCCACCGCGCGTCCGCAGGAAATAGATCGTGATACCCGCGACCAGGAAGCTCAGATAATAGGCCGCATAGCCGACCCCGCCGATCCAGCCGAAGGCATAGCCAAGGGCCGCCGCGTTGGCGATCGACTTGGCGAACACCCAGGTGATGGCGGCGCTGAACACCAGCACCCACAAAGCCGGCGCGCCAGGGCGAAACCCGCCGCCACGAAAAAACTGGGCGGCCGACACCAGCTTGGGGCTGAACATCCATACGATGGCGCAATAAACCACCAGCACCGCCCAGGGCGCGATCAGAACCAGACTATCTAAGCTCAAGATTTTTCCTAAAGTTACCGGTTACATATTGATTTTGGGAGATTTTACCCGAATCTTCCAACACGGGTGTTGAATTTTTCGCGACTGACCCGGGCCCGCTTTCCTTGACGCCCTGAACCCGTGGGCGTATGAAACTTGCTCCGTGGTGATTTGAGCCGACCGGCTTGCGGCCACGTTAAACAAGCGGCTAAAAGGTCGATGCCCCGTGTGCCCCGACCCTTGCCGGTTGGGGTTTTGTCATTTT
>JAZFSB010000474.1:0-2339 GCA_036445935.1 Alphaproteobacteria bacterium
GCCGTGGTAGTTGAGCGCCACGCGATCTGGCGCAGGGGCCAGCTCGGCCAGACGATCGCGGCCGTTGGCGGTGCAGGTGGTGACCCACTCC
Organism: Alphaproteobacteria bacterium; assembly: GCA_036445935.1. Taxonomy (GTDB): domain Bacteria; phylum Pseudomonadota; class Alphaproteobacteria; order MPNO01; family UBA2964; genus JAZFSB01. The sequence goes on from JAZFSB010000474.1 coordinate 92, forward strand.
GCCGCGCCCAATTTCTCTCGTAATTCCCACTCCGGCGTGGTCCAGATGTCCTTGGCGTGGGCCGAGGCGGACCACGGCAAACCGGCCATCAGCGCTGCATAGCGGGTCACCGAAGAGGGCGTGTGCAGGAAATGGGCGTAAAGCCGAATCACGTCATCGGGCAGTTCGGCAGCCAGCACGCAGGCCTGGCCGAAGCGGCGCAAGCGGTTGGGCGTCGGATCGCGGACCAGATCCCGGCGCCAGATTCGAAACGCTTCGCGATAGCCGCCGAGCCGGCGCGCGGCGCGCCAGCCACGCCAGACACGAACGGGCTCGCGGGCCAAGTATTCAGGAAGATAGTTCACCGGCGCGGCGATCTCGCCGTGGACCGGGTGGGTGTCACGGTCGGTCGGGTGGCGCAGCGAGACGATGCGGATGTCGAGGCCGCATCATTCGAGCGCCCGGAACACCTCGGCGATGAAAGTTTCCGAAAGCCTGTGATACACCTTTAGAACGAACGCGACCGCCGATCCCGCCATGCGCTAGACCTGCCGTTGCGCCAGCGTCACCGCCGCGCCGCCGCGCTGGTCGAGCCAGCGCCGCGCCAGCCGGTTGACGTTGGGCAGGCCGTCGAGCAGGCCGGGGACGACGACGCTCGACGGCCGGCTCTGCTGCGGCAGGTGGCGCAGCGCCGTCGCCATGGTCTTGGCGTCGCGCCTTCCGTCGTCGACCATCATCTTGACCAGGCCGAGCTGATCGGCGCGCCGGGCACGGATGTATTGCTCCATGCGCGGCCGGGTGCGCGGCACGATGATCGCCGGCTTGTCGAACGACAGGATCTCGCAGAACGTATTGTAGCCGCCCATCGCCACCAGCCCGGCGGCATTCTTGATCAACGGCTCGATCTTGGCGTCGAAGGTCATGGTCGCGATGCGCCCGATCCGGGCGGCGCGGCGCGCGAACTCGGCCTGGATCTCGGGCGGCATGAACGGCCCGAACACCACCAGCGCCGGCACCGGCATCGCGGCGTCGGCCTCGTAGGCCGACAGCACCCAGTCGACCATCGCCTCGCCGTCGCCGCCGCCGCCGGGCGTGACCAGCAGATAGGGCTCGTCGAACGGCGCCTCGGTTTGCATCGTCGTTTCGCCGTCGCCGTTGGTGCGGCGCAGATAGCCGGTATACACGGTCTTGCGATGGACCGACGGCGGCAGCGGGATGTCTTCCAGCGGATTGCAGATTTGCGGCAGGCCGTAGATCCAGATCTCGTCATAGAGGTCGCGCAACGCCGGCAGCACGTTCTTGCGTTCCCATTCAGGCGCCAGCAGCGCCGGCTCGTCCATCACGTCGCGCAGGCCCAGGACCAGCGGCGTGCCCCGGTTCTTCAGCATCGTCAGCGTATCGCCGACCTCGCCATGCAGTCCCAGCGGCTCCTTGTCGACCAGGAAGAAGTCGGGATCGAACACCTCGGCCGTGTGGCGGATGATCGAGGCCCGCATGGCCATGGTATGCCCGATGTCGAGCTTGAGGCTGAGCGAGGTGTATTCGCCGTTGCGGAGCTTGATCACGCCCGGGATGCGGACGTAGTCGACGCGGCTGCGAAAGTCGAAATTGCCGATGATCGGCGAGCCCGACAGGATCAGCACCGACATGCCCGGGTGATGCTCGACCAGCGCATGGGCGATCGTGCGGCACCGCCTCAGGTGCCCGAGGCCGAAGCTGTCGTGGCTGTATATCAGCACGCGGCACTGATTTTCCGGTTGGGACATCCGACGAAAGCCAATTTTTTGTTTTAAGCCGACGGAATATGGCACAATCGTCATTTGCTCCCAAGGTGTCATTTCGCGCGCGAAGGCCACGTTGGAGCGGCGTCAGTTGGCATTTGCCCTGGGTCCGGCGCATGTCGTAAATAGATGACCAGGGCCGGAGGCGGCCGCACGGGGGCGGGACGGCGTGGAAAAAGGCATCTACCGTTACATCCTTCGCTACAGCACGCCGCAGCAGGTCGTGATGACGCTGATGGCGGTGGCGTCGTTTCCGTTCCTCTATGCCTTCTACGAGCTTCCCAAGCAGATCATCAACGGCGCGATCCAGGCGGTCAACACGGATTTCCCGGTCGAGTTCCTGTCGGTGGAGTTCGATCAGACCGATTATCTGTTCGCGCTATGCGGCTTGTTCCTGGTGCTGGTCGGGTTCAACCAGTCGTTCAAGTACGCGATCAACGTCTATCGCGGCAAGGCCGGCGAGCGCATGCTGCGCAGGTTCCGCTTCG
>JAZFSB010000475.1:0-2212 GCA_036445935.1 Alphaproteobacteria bacterium
GTCGATCGAGCCGCCCCACATGGTGGCGATCCACGAGAAGATCTTGATGCCGGTGGGCACCGCGATCACCATGGTGGCCAGCATGAAATAGGCCTGCGCGTTCTTCGACATGCCGACCGTGTACATGTGGTGCGCCCAGACCACGAAGCCCAGCGCGCTGATGCCGACCATGGCGAAGACCATGCCGGTATAGCCGAAGATCGGCTTCTTCGAGAAGGTCGAGATCACGTGACTGATCACGCCGAAGCCAGGCATGATGATCATGTAGACCTCCGGGTGGCCGAAGAACCACAGAATGTGCTGGTAGAGCACCGGGTCACCGCCGCCGGCCGGGTCGAAGAAGGCGGTGCCGAAGTTCCGGTCGGTCAGCAGCATGGTGATCGCGCCCGCGAGAACCGGAAGCGACAGGAGAATCATCCACGCGGTGCAAAAAATCGCCCATGGAAACAGCGGCACCTTCAGCAGGGTCATGCCCGGTGCGCGCATGTTCAGGAAGGTGGTGATCATGTTGATCGCACCGAGGACCGACGAGGCGCCGGACAGATGCACCGCGAAGATCGCGAAATCCATCGACATGCCCTGCTCGGTGGTCGAGAGCGGTGCGTAGAGCACCCAGCCCACGCCTGTGCCAAGCTGGCCGTTGCCGCCCGGGGTGATCAGCGCCAGCAACGCGAGCGAGGAACCGGCCACATACAGCCAGTAGCTGAGATTGTTCAGCCGCGGGAACGCCATGTCCGGCGCACCGATGTGCAAAGGCATGAAATAGTTGCCAAAGCCGCCGAACAGCGCCGGGATGATGACGAAGAACATCATGGTGATGCCGTGCCCGGTGATCAGAACGTTCCACATGTGGCCGTTCGGCGATCCGTCCGACATGGTCATGTACTGGACGCCCGGCTCCATCAGCTCGAGGCGCATATACATCGTGAAGGCGATCGACAGCGCGCCGACGATGAAGGCCGTCACGATGTACAGGATGCCGATGTCCTTGTGATTGGTCGAGCAGAACCACCGGGTGAAAAACCCGGGGTGCTCGTGATCATCGGCATGGACCGCCGCGTCGGCCATTCGCTTTCTCCCGTCTTTTTTTGTCCGGCGCCGCAGTTTCCGGCGCTTTCGATATTCGGTCATGCGGTTTAGCCCGCATGCCGCGGCGCGGCAAGCGAACTGTTCCGGCGACTGCGACGAATCCGCGCAGCTTTCTGTCGCACGAATGGCCCGGCGTCAAACCCGGCGTCAAACAATGCCGAACGGCAAACGGAAACGAACGGCTCGCGCCGCCGGAACCGGTCCCGCAAATTCGCGCAGCGATGCTAGAGCGCGCCCAATGTCCCGTCGAACCTGTCCCGCAGGGCCAGGTCGACATCCGCCATCGTCACCGGCAACCCGAGGTCGACCAGGCTGGTCACCCCATGCTCGGCGATGCCGCAGGGCACGATCCCCGCGTAATGGCTCAAATCCGGATCGACATTGATCGACACCCCGTGGAAACTGACCCAGCGGCGCAGGCGCACCCCGATCGCGGCGATCTTGTCCTCGGCCGGGCCGCCGTCGGGCCGGCGCGGCTTGGCGGGGCGCTCGACCCAGACCCCGACCCGGCCCGGGCGCCGCTCGCCCCGGACCTGGAACTCGGCCAGCGAACCGATCACCCAGTCCTCCAGCGCCGCCACAACGCGCCGCACGTCGCGGCCGCGCCGGTTGAGGTCGAGCATGACATAGGCGACCCGCTGACCCGGCCCGTGATAGGTATACTCGCCGCCGCGGCCCGCCTGGTAGACCGGAAACCGGTCCGGATCGACCAGGTCCCCGGCCCGCGCGCTGGTGCCGGCGGTGTAGAGGGCCGGGTGTTCGAGCAGCCAGACGCATTCCTCCGCCTCGCCGGCGAGAATCGCGGCAACCCGCGCCTCCATCCAGTCGAGGGCTTCCCCGTAGGGGGTCAGCCCTTCGCTGATGCGCCACTCCACCATGGGTTCCGCCTTGCCAGCCATGGCCCCTGACTATTTGCTGGCGCGGGGCTTCACAAGGGCCGCCTGCTTTGCTACATCGCGCCCCACTGTCCCCATGTGCGGTCGTGGCGGAATTGGTAGACGCGCAACGTTGAGGTCGTTGTGGGCGAAAGCCCGTGGAAGTTCGAGTCTTCTCGACCGCACCATCACCCCGATTGATTGGCTGACGGCGAGTCGGCGCCGGGGCGCGCGGCGCTCGGACTATT
>JAZFSB010000476.1:0-2018 GCA_036445935.1 Alphaproteobacteria bacterium
GAAAGATAGGGGGACCCGCCCTCCACCAGGCTTTGAATCATGAGTTGGCAGAACCCCTTGCGCATGTAGCCACGGCGCGCGAAGCTCTCGATCCCATCGCAAACCAGATCAAGCATGTCGGCTGAGCCGCGCATCCATTTGACGGTCGGCAGCCCGAAACCTTGTTTCGGCTTGCTGATGGTTTCAGGTGCAAGAAAGTCACGATAGGCGTTCTTGTAGAACCCACGCAACGCGCCACCCACCAGCAGCACGGGGCCCGGGATGCCCGCGGAAAACGTTACCAGATCGTCGTCGAGAAAGGGGTAGCGCACCTCGATGCCCGCGATCTCGCACATGCGCCCGACCTTGAGCAGGTCGCTGTCGGCCAGGGTGCGCTGCAGATCGATATGCATCATGCGCTGAACCAAGTCGGGAGACGGCGTGCGCTCGAAAATCTCGCGCAGCCCGTCGATTGGCCCGCGCGGGTTGATGGCGGCCACGAAATCCGGCTCGAAAACGTCTTCCGGCGGCGTCGTGAAAAAGGGCACGAACGCCATCATACGATCAGGCATCGGCGTGTTGGCGGTGCGCAGAAAATTGCGGCCCTTACGCAACACGACATTGTCCGTGACGGATGACAACAACCGGACAGCTGGCTCGACCAGCCCCTTGCGCAGCGCACCGGGCAGCCGGTTATAGCGTTCATAGATGTCGTAGGAGATATAGCGCTCATTGCCGGCGAACAGCTCGTCACCGCCATCGCCCGCGATCATGATATCGACACCGTTCTCCCGCGCATGCCGGGCGCAAATATAGGCCGGCACGGCGGATGAATTGCCGAACGGCTCATCATAGGCCGCGGCAATGCGGGGAATGACGTCGAGCAAATCCTCTTGCGTCACATAGTACGGGTAGTGCGTGGCGCCGAAATGCCGCGCCGTCAGGGCGGCGTATTCCATCTCGTCATAGCCGGGCTCGTCGAAGCCGATGGTGAAACATTTGACCGGATCGGGGACGGCTTCGTTAAGCAGGCCGGAAACCGTCGAACTGTCCAGCCCGCCGCTGAGAAAGGCACCGACGCGATCATGCTCGCCATCGCCAACCGTCCGCTCCACGGCGGATTTCATCTTGTGGCGCAGTGTCTCGGACAGTTCGTCCGCGGGGATGTCGGTAGTGTCGCTATAGGGCATGCGCCAGTAGGGTTCAGTGCGTGCGGCGCCGGCTTCGTACACCAGCCGCTCGCCGGCGCTAAGCTTGGTCTGTTCGCGGTAAATGGTCCCAGGCGCGGGGCTGTAGTAGAAGAACAGATATTCGTAGATGCCCTGTTCCGACAATGTCGCGCGCACCCCCGGATGGGCGGCCACCGCGTCGGCGGTCGAGGCGAAGGCCAGTCCTCCGCCATCGGGCCGGGCGTAATAGAGCCGGCCGATCCCCACCCGGTCGATGGCGAGCAGCGCCCGGTTCCGCGCAGTGTCCAGAACGGCCAACGAGAAGTCACCGAACAGGCCATCGAGCAGCCCGTCACCATCGCGCCTGTAGGCCTCGGCGAGCGCCTCTGGATGGCCCTTCGAGTCCGCCAGCGCCGCCAGCGCGCGATCGCGCCAGCGTGGCCGTCCGTCGATCGCGACCAGCAAATCGCCGATGCGTACGGCGCCGGTGCCGGACCGACGGGACCGGAAGGCCGCCGCCGCCCCATCCGCCACCTCGCCCGACGAGGCCAGCTCGACCGGACCCAAACGCGCGGCCATTGCCGACAACGCCGCTGGGGCCCCGCCCGCCTCAGCACGAGAGTCGATCCAGCCGCAGATTCCGGTCACGCGTCCCTCCTTTGTCGCCACCCGTTATCGGGCCGCTCACAGCATCCTTCGGCAGCGGTTCTGCGCCATAAAGGGTTAACAACAAGAAACAAATTGCTACTTTCGACGAATCTACTCAGCGCGCGGCAGCAACGGCGCGGCCAACTTCGGCAACAATATAATCGATTTCGTCGGCGGTTAGATTCTGGTGGCAGGAGAACTGCACCACGTGGCGCGACAAAG
>JAZFSB010000477.1:0-7905 GCA_036445935.1 Alphaproteobacteria bacterium
AACACGAACACCACGTAGGTGATACCGTTGAACAGAAAGGTGGCCCCGGTACCGAGCTGGCTGATCATCACGGCGGCGATCATCGGCCCGACCACCCGCGCCATGTTATAGATCGACGAATCCACCCCGATGGCGGCGGGCACATAGCGATTTTCCAGCAGGTTGGGCACCATGGCCAGCCGCGCCGCCGTGCCGAACGCCATAATCACGCCGAGTATCAGGGTCATGAAGAACAACGACCAGATTTCGATCAGGCCGGAGAAGGTCAGCGCCGACAGCACGAAGGCATGGATGCCCGCCAGCGTCTGGCACAGGCGCGACATTTTCAACCGGTTCACCCGATCGGCGATAACGCCGGCGATGGGGGTGATCAGCATGGTCGGGAAAAGGTCGGCGAAGGCGATCGCGCCAAGCCAGAAATTCGACCGGGTCAGCTCCCAGGTCAGCCAGCCAATGGCTATTTTCTGCGCCCACATACCGATCAGCGCAATCGTCTGCCCGCCCATGTACCAGCCAAAATTCGGCTGACGCCACAGCTCCACAAAATTTTTGGAAAAGGCAAAACGGGCCATCGGGCGGCAACCTGACTCGCGCAGTCAAAACGAAATTGGTGTCAGCCGGCGGAAAGCCGGACAAAGGCGATGATTGAGCCGGCGATAAGCGCCAGCCCGGCATTAAGCGCCCAGTATCCCTTGCGGCGAACATCCGGGTCGAGCGATTTGTCGGTCAGCCGGCGCAGACCGCGCACCACCAGCACGACGCCCAGTCCCAGCGCCAGGCCCAGCCCGATGGCGAGCGTGTTCACGCGCCTTCCGGCTCCGCCGAGGCCTGCGCCTTGTCGGGGTCTTCCTCGACCGGGGTGCCGCCGAGATCGCGCAAAATAACCATCAATTCGTCGCGCACGCGGTCGAGCAGGTCGTCATCCGGGCCGCGCAGCACGACGGAAACGCGGAATCCTTCGGACCGCATCTGCGGATAGCTGCCGATGTCGATTTCGCGATAGCGCGCCTGCAGCAGCGCCAGCCCCTCGGCGATCGCACCCTCGCCGAGATCGATGGCGACGCCGCGGGCCTTCATCCGCCGCCCGCCCTCAAGCTGCGGCAGCGCCTCGTCGAACATCACCTGCATGACGCGCGGCACGCCGGCCATCACGAACACGTTGCCGATCCGGTAGCCCGGCGCGGCGCTGATTTTGTTGGCCAGCAAGCTGGCGCCTTCGGGGAAAGTCGCCATGCGCAGCCGGGCCTCGTTCATGGTGTCGCCCCGTTCCTCGACCCGTTTGGTCATCAGCTCGACCGTCGCCGGGTCGCGGAACATGCCGACGCCGAAGGCCTGGGCGACGCATTCCGACGTGATGTCGTCATGGGTAGGGCCGATGCCGCCGGTGGTGAACACGTAATCGCAATTCGCGCGGCATTCGTTAAGGGTCGCGATTATGGTATCGCGCACGTCGGGGATCACCCGCGCTTCAACCATGCGGACGCCGACATCGTTCAGCCCCTTGGCTATATAGCTGAGGTTCTTGTCCTGCGTCCGTCCGGAAAGGATCTCGTTGCCGATCAGGATCAGGCAGGCGGTGTAAATCTTGTCGTCGCTCATGGAATTTTATGCTCCGGCGGTTCGCGGAAATGTATAACCCGGCGCCGGCAATCCGGCCAGTGCGTGGGTGGGACCCGTATCGACTTAATTCAAAAAATCCTATTCTTCCCCAAAGCCATCACACAGGGAGACAATCATGGAAAACAGGGGCAAACGACTGAGGGCGCTGATAGAGGCGCCGGAAATTCTAGTCTGTCCCGGGGTCTATGACGGGTTCAGCGCGCGGCTTGCCGTGGCGTCGGGCTTTGGGACAGCCGTGGTGTCGGGCGCCGGCGTCTCGGAATGCCATCTTGGCTGGGCCGACCGGGGCATCATGGGCTACGCCGAAAATGTCCAGGTTTGCCGCCAACTCGCCGAATGCTGCGATGACGACCTGCTGCTGCAGGGCGATGCCGATACCGGCTATGGCAACGCCATGAACGTTCACTTCACGGTACGCGGGTTTGAGGCCGCGGGCCTCGCCGCCGTGATGATCGAGGACCAGGTGTGGCCAAAGCGCTGCGGCCACATGGCTGGCAAGTCGGTGATTCCGGCCGATGAAATGGTCGACAAGGTGAAGGCCGCGGTGGATGCAAGGCGCGACGCGGATTTCGTGATCAAGGCCCGAACCGACGCCGCCGCGCCCTTGGGGCTCGACGCCGCCATCGAGCGGCTGAACCTCTACGCCGAGGCAGGCGCCGACGTGGTTTTCGCCGATGCGCTTATGTCGGAAGACGACATCGCGGCGGTGGCGCGCCAGACGCCGAAGCCGCTCAGCGTCAATATGGGGCTGGGTCTGCTGACCCGCGGCACCACGCCCTTGATCCATCCGCGCCGCTTGCAGGAGATCGGGGTGGCGATGGTCAGCTATCCGCGGCTGCTGTCGACCGGGGCCATGCGCGGCATGATGAACGCGATGGACGCGTTCCAGGACATGCTGTCGGGCACGCAACCGGTCGAACGGCCGGACCTGCTATTCCCATTCAAGGAGTTGAACGCGCTGATGGGGATCGAAAAACTGGATGAGATCGAGGCGCGCTACGCCGCCGATGAGCAGGAGCGCGCGTAGGACGGCATGACCTGGCGCGGCACGATCTCGGCATCGAGATTGAAGGCGATCGAAATTCGCTCTCCACCGCCCATGAAGGGATTGACGAAATGGTTGAGCCAGGACGGGAAGATCAGCAAGAGACCTTCCTCGGGTTCGACGCGTTCCTTGCCGCCGTGCAGATTACCGGGGCGCGGGTCCTGGAACTCGATCCAGCCGTTAAACGGCGGCTCGGCCACCGAATTGCCGCCCGAAACGTAGTAGCAGCCCGACCACACAGCGCCGGGATGGTTGTGAATCCGATTATACCCGCCATGGCGCAGTACGTTGGCCCAGCACCCGCCATAGAAGCTGACCCGTGCCTCGCCCTCAAACTGTGGCGGCGTCAGCGACCGGGTAAGCTCGGCCCCGGTCTCCAGCAGCGCGCGGGTCAGTATTTTTATCTCGGGAAAATCCCAATCCATCAGATCGGACGGGGAATGCCAGCCACCTATATTGCTGGCGCCCAGGCTATCGCTCTGTTGTTTTTCCCGCTCCAGAACGATGTCGCGCAGACGGTCATTCAGCGGTTTGACCGTCTCCAGGCGACGGCTCAACAGCACGGTTGGGAAAATTTGCTGCAATTCCACGGCAGCGACTGGTCCGCTCAAAACGGCCTCTCTTTATCACAAAATGATATCGTTTCCGTGATCGATTTTCACGGAAACGTGAATAGATCGATCATGCCGTCCAATTCCCACTATTGCAAGCGATCTCCTGAACCGGTTTGTTCTGCGCCGAAAGCTTGTCCCGACGCCCGAAACATGTCATTCACGGGTTGTGGTCGCAGCCTCGGTGAACCCACCTTCAGCCCATGAACAACGATCCCATGCCCGGCGATAGCCCGCCCATTTCGATGATTACCCTGCACACGCCTCAGGAATTCGAAGCCATGCGCCTGGCCGGCTTGCTCGCGGCCGAAACGCTGGACTACATCACCCCGTTCGTGAAGCCAGGAGTTACGACCGGCGAGCTTGATAAGCTCTGTGCCGAGTTCATTACCGATCACGGTGCGGTTTCCGCGCCGCTCAACTATCGCGGCTTTCCAAAATCAATCTGCACCTCGATCAACCATGTTGTCTGCCACGGCATCCCGGGCGACAAGGTTCTGCGCGAAGGCGACGTGGTCAATATCGACGTCACCGATATCCTCGATGGCTGGCACGGCGACAGCAGCCGAATGTACCCGGTCGGGCGCATCGGGGTTAAGGCGAAGCGACTGATCGACGTGACCTACGAGGCGTTGATGCTGGGCATCGAGGCGGTCCGGCCGGGCGCCACGGTCGGCGATATCGGCCATGCCATCCAGACCCATGTCGAGGCGCACCGGTTTTCGGTGGTCGAGGATTTCTGCGGTCACGGGCTGGGCAAGGTGTTCCATGCGCCGCCCAGTATTCTGCATTATGGCACACCCGGAACCGGGCCGGTGCTGCGCGCCGGCATGTTCTTCACCATTGAACCCATGGTCAATGCCGGGCGCAAGGAAACCAAGATCCTGGCCGACGGCTGGACCGCGGTGACCAAGGACCGTTCGCTTTCCGCCCAGTTCGAGCATTCGCTAGCGGTGACGGCCGAGGGGTACGAAATCTTCACCCTGTCGCCCGCCGGCTTCGACCAACCGCCCTACGAGATCTGATACCGCCCTAATACCGAGCTTGACGCCACCACCACCGCAATTAACGTTCAACCTGCCCATGGCCAAAGCTTCACAACCCCAGGATTATATCGGTCATCGCGCCCGTCTGCGCCAGCGGTTTCTGGAGGGTGGACCGCGTGCGCTGGCCGATTACGAGATGCTGGAACTGCTGTTGTTCCCGGCGGTTCCCCGGCGCGACACCAAACCGATTGCCCGCGCGCTGATCGCCCAATTCGGCTCTTACGCCGGCGTGCTGCGCGCCGATGTAGCGGCGCTGTGCGAAATTAACGGCATCGGCGAAGCCGGCGCGGTCATGCTCAAATCGGTCGCCGATGCCGCCGAACGCCTGGCGCTGCAAGAGGTTATTGATCGGCCAGTGCTGTCGTCATGGGACAAGGTGCTGAGTTATCTGCGCGTCAGCATGATCCACCACGAGACCGAACAGTTCCGGATCCTGTTTCTCGACGTCAAGAACACATTGATCGCCGACGAGGTGCAACAAAACGGCACTGTAAACCACACGCCGGTCTACCCGCGGGAGGTCATGAAGCGGGCGCTTGAACTTGGCGCCAGCGCCATCGTGATGGCGCACAACCACCCGTCGGGAAACCCGGCGCCGTCGAAGGCCGATATAGAAATGACGAAGGAGGTGCGCGAGGCGGGAGCCCGGCTCGGCATTTCCCTGCATGACCACATCATCGTCGCCAAGGGCGGCACCACCAGCTTCAAGTCTCTGGGAATTCTGTAATCCTGCCTAGCAGGCTGTTGAAAAACTTTTTTGAGCTGTTGCACATCCTTCGAGACACGCCCCTTGCGCTCGTTCCTCAGGATGAAGATTGAGATATTTCAATAGCTTACCCTCATGCTGAGGAGCGAGCGCAGCGAGCGTCTCGAAGCAGACGGCCATAAAATTAGGTTTTTCATCAGCCTGCTAGGACATAATCCAGTGTCAGACAGGCGACTGACAAGTTGATTGGCGCACCGGAATATACTACTATTACGTTATGTATGGAGAATATTTTCATTTAACGGTTGTCTCGCGTTGCGCGCGTAATAAACATGTCCGATCCAGAAACGCCTAGGAACCAAGGTGCCATGTCCGGCGCGAACGGCCTCATTCAACCATGGTTGCGCCCGCCCGCGGGTGAAACCCCATTGGAGGAAGCCACCGGATTATCGGATACCGAATTGCTGCGCGCCCTACTGGCCCTGGCGCTGCCAGCCGATCAGGCGGCGCGCGCAGCGGCAGAGCTGATCACCCTGTTCGGCAGTTACCGGGGTACGCTGCGCGCGGAACCCATGGCGCTCGGCAGCGCCATGAAGGGAGACATGAGCGTGGTTTTCCTGCTCAAGAGAGTGGCCGAAGCGGCCGACCGGCTGGCCCGGGCCGACCTCATCGATCATCAACCGGTTCTGTCGTCGTCCTCGAAGCTGATCGGCTATCTGCGCACCACCATGGGGCATCACCGGATCGAGCATTTTCGCGTCATCTATCTTGACCCACGCAATGCCATCATCGCCGACGAGGAGCAGCAGCGCGGCACCGTCGATCGGGTTCAGGTGTTTCCGCGCGAGATCATGAAGCGGGCGCTTGAACTGGAAGCCACGGCTCTGTTGCTGATCCACAACCACCCGTCGGGCGACCCCAAGCCATCGAAAATCGACATCCGCATGACCCAGGAAATTAATGATGCCGCGATCACGCTGGGCATCGCCCTGCATGATCACATCATTGTTGCCCGCGGCGGGCACAGCAGTTTCAAGGCGATGGGTTTATTGTAGGGGGAGCGGGCTGGTGCCGCCAACGTTAAGTGAACAAACATCTAGATGCTGGCGATGGCCCAGACCTCCATCCCACCACGCCAGATCATCGAGAAGGCGACATAGGCGATCAACACGAGCCCCAGATAGCCGATCCAGTGATGCTTTTGCAGCAGGCCGGCGATCAGCGACGCACCAATACCCATGAGAATGACCGACAGGGTCAGCCCGACGATCAGGGCGGACATGTGATCGTCGGCGGCGCCCGCGACCGCGAGCACGTTATCCAGCGACATGGAGATATCGGCAATGGCGACCTGAATCATTGCCGCGCGCATGGTTTTCGTTGACCGGACATCTTGACCGACAACGTTGGGCGCGGCCTCGTCCGTCCCGTCCAACAGCGACGCTCCAATATCCTCTTCGCGCTGTTCCAAAAGCTCGCGATAAAGTTTCCACGCGACCCAGAGCAGCAACAGCCCGCCCGCCAGCGTCAACCCGATCACGCCGAGAAGCTGCATGGTCAGCGCCGCGAAAATGATACGTAGTACGACCGCCAGCGCGATGCCGCCACAGATGACCTTGCGCCGATGTTCGGGTGCGACGCCGGCCGCCGCCATCCCGACCACGATCGCATTGTCGCCAGCCAGCACCAGATCGATGCAAATGACCTGGATCATGGCGAAGAGTTCGGAGTCGAGGAATTCTGGTGTCACGTCATACTCGGTCGGGGTGAAGGATCGCAAATCATACGACCGCTGCCGGCGATTCCCGTAAAGGTGAGAATCCACGAGGCCGCTTTCAAGATGGCAACCCCACGCCGAACCGAGATAATCGTTTAAATCCGATCAGTTGGGTAGCGCACTCCGGTTGCAATTCCCGCTGGCGCGGCGCGTCATGCGCCGGGGCGGCACATTGAAGCCGGCTTGCATTCATGGCACACCGGGGGAAGGACATACTGGAGGAGATCCAATGGTCAGGCCCATCAGGCGCGTGGTTACCGGCCATGACGCCAACGGCAAGGCGATCGTCATCATGGACGGCGATGCGGCCAATATCGTCACCTCGGCATTGCGGCCGAGCGGGCGCACCAACCTGTGGCGAACCACCTCGATGCCGGCCAGCTATGGCGGTGACCGCGACGAGGCGGACGCCGAATTTTCCATCGAGCCGCTACCCGGCGGGACCAATTTCCGGATTGCCGAGTTCCCGCCCGTGTCACCGGAAGAGCTGGCGCGCTATGATGGGGAGACGGCCTTTGCCGAGGTCGGCGCCGCGCACCGCATCGTCAAGGGCGCGCGCCACCCCTTCATGCATCGCACCGAGACAGTCGATTATGCCATTGTGTTAGAAGGGAAAATAGACATGCTTCTGGATGATGAAGACGTGCATCTGAAAGCCGGCGACGTGGTCATCCAGCGCGGCACCAACCATGCCTGGGCCAATAATTATGACGCGCTCTGCCGCGTCGCCTTCATCCTGATCGACGCGGTGGACAGCGATGGCGGCAAGCGCGCGTGAGGCGATGAGCAAATCCGACAGCGAAACCTGGGCCAGCTATTACCAGAAAACCAAAACGCGGCCGCCCTGCGAAACCCTGATGTTCGCGCTCGATGCGTTCGATGCCGAGCTGGGCCCCGACGACCGGCGTTTCGCCGTCGATCTCGGCTGCGGCAACGGGCGCGATGCCATCGAGCTGCTGCACCGCGGCTGGCGCATACTGGCCATCGACGCCGAACAGGCGGCGATCGACGTGCTGACATCGCGTGACGATCTGCCCGAAGACGCCATGATCGATACGCTGGCGGCGCGTTTCGAAACGGTGGAGTTGCCCGATTGCGAC
>JAZFSB010000478.1:0-2035 GCA_036445935.1 Alphaproteobacteria bacterium
TGGAATCCAGCGTCGAGCCGGCGCTGGTCAACATGATGGCGTTGAAAATCAGCAGCAGCGGCAGCCCGAACGCCGCCGGCACCGCGACCGAAACCGCACCCGTGATCCCGAACGCGCGGGCATAAAGCCCGACCGACGAGAACAGCAGGATGAACGCCGCGCTGATGATCCCGGCCAGGATGAAGCCCTTGACCATGACATCGGGCCGGGTGATGAAGCCGCGGTCGGTCAGCACCGGGTCATGGAACGGATAGCTCAAAACCTGCACCGCGGCGAGACCGACGAAGGTCATTCCGGCAAGACCGACCTCGGGTGAGACCGGTGGAATACCGACCTCGGCCAACGGCGGCAGGATGGTCACCAGCACCACGCTCAGCAGCACCGCGGCGAGCAGCATCTGGCCGGCATCGGTCAGCAGCGAACTGCGCAACCCGCCGCGCCAGCTGTAATAGACCGTGAACGCGGTCACCACTGCGGCCGCGATCCAGTATTGGGCGCTGCCCTCGGCGCCGAAATAGAGCGCCCCCACCTTGGTGTTCGACCACACCTCGTTGAACAGCCTGATGGCGATGGCGACGAGGAACAGCCGTGCGCACACCGGCCCGTATTTGGCGGTCAGGAAACCGGCCAGCGATTTGTGTCCGCCGCGGGTGCGCAGGAAATAGATCGCCACGGCGGCGACCACGAAGCTCAGGTAATAGGTGGCATAGCCGATCCCCCCGATCACGCCGAAGGCGCCTGCGAGGTTGGCGGCGTTGGCGATGGATTTGGCGAAGACCCAGGTGATGGCGGCGCTGAACACCAGCATCCACAACCCCGGCGCCGCCCCCGTCTCCGAGCCGCCGGCAAAGAATTGCGCGGCCGAGACGCGGCGCGGGCTGAACAGCCAGACGATGACGCAATAGCCCAGAAGCACCGCCCATGGGGCGACCGAGGCAATGGTTTGGGGTGACACGCCGGGGGTTTCCTCTCCCTGTTCAGCGCTTGTTTTTCACAGCCGCAGTTCGGTTCACGGTCGAGCGGATTGTCTTTGGCTATAGGGCAAGCGCGCCGGCAAGGCCAATGAACTTTTCGCGAGAGCGGCGTCATGCCCGAGCCCCCCTTGACGCGGCTGCAATGCAGGGCTATCAGTCCTCTGATCGTGGTGATTTGAGCCGACCGGCTTGCGGCCACGTAAAACAAATCGCTAAAAGGTTGGAGCCCGCCTCGCCCCGACCTCGCCGGTCGGGGTTTTTGTTTGGCATACGCAATGGGCGCCGCACGGCCCGGGAGGATGGCATGACGATCGAGGCGAAGGAGAAGCTCTGGCGCAGGCAGACGCAGATGGTGCGCGGCGGCACGCGCCGCAGCCAGTTCCAGGAAACCAACGAGGCCATCTTCATGACGTCGGGCTTCGTCTACAGCGAGGCCGAGGAGGCGGAAAAGGCCTTCAAGAACGAGATCGAGCGGTTTATCTACGGCCGCTTCTCCAACCCCACGGTGGAGATGTTCCAGGACCGCATGTGCCTGGCGGAGGACGCCGAGGCCTGCCGCGCCACCGCGACCGGGATGGCTGCGGTTTTCGCCGCGCTGGCCTGTCACGTGAATGCGGGCGAGCGGGTGGTGGGATCGCGCGCATTGTTCGGCTCGTGTCTGTTCGTGCTGACCGATATCCTGCCCCGTTTCGGTGTCGAGACCATCATCGTCGACGGCACCGATCTCGATCAGTGGGAGAAGGCGTTGTCCAAGCCGACCGCCGCGGTGTTCCTCGAGACGCCGTCCAACCCGGGGCTCGAGATCATCGACCTCACGGCGGTCTCGGACATGGCCCATGCGGCCGGCGCACTGGTGGTGATCGACAACGTGTTCGCCACGCCGGTGCTGCAGCGGCCGATGGAGTTCGGCGCCGACGTGGTGGTCTATTCCGCGACCAAGCATATCGACGGCCAGGGCCGTTGCCTCGGCGGCGCCATTCTCGCCTCCCAGGAATTCATCAAGGACACGCTGACCCCGTTCTACCGCCACACCGGGCCGTCGATGAGCCCGTTCAACGCCT
>JAZFSB010000479.1:0-3993 GCA_036445935.1 Alphaproteobacteria bacterium
AGTTGGTCGTCTATATCGTCGATCTCGCGCCGGAGATCGGAAAGTGGATCACGCGCGCCGTTCATGTCAGGATCTCGCGGGTTTATCGCTCGCGCCGAAGTGCGTCTGATGTCCGCGCGGGCGTCTATAACTAGACGGCGCGTACGCTAAAAGCAAAGAAAACATTGATGGAATTGCCCCGCTGACGTAGCTAATGTAGCGGACTCACCTATTGGCGGAAATCGACAAGAACATGGCGGCCCCGACAACATCACCGGGAAACGTCGCGGATAGCGCGTCACTCAGCCAGGTTGCGGAGCTTGGGGGGACGAGCCCTCTCGCGCTTAATTGCGGCGTGGCGCTGGGGCCGTTCAACCTGGCCTACCAGACCCATGGCGCGCTGAACGCGGACAAATCCAACGCAATCCTGGTTTGCCACGCGCTGACCGGCGACCAGTATGTCGCCGGCCCCCATCCCGTGACCGGCAAGGGCGGCTGGTGGGAGCTGATGGTCGGGCCGGGCAAGGTGATCGATACCGACCGATTTTTCGTCATCAGCTCCAACGTAATCGGCGGCTGCATGGGCACCAGCGGGCCGAACTCGACCAACCCGGAAACCGGCAAGCCCTACGGGCTGGATTTTCCGGTAATTACCATCGGCGACATGGTCCGGGCACAGGTCATGCTGATCGACCATCTGGGCATCGACCAGCTATTCTGCGTGATCGGCGGCTCGATGGGTGGCATGCAGGTGCTCGAATGGGCCGCCAAATTTGGCAACCGGGTTTACACCGCCGTGCCAATCGCCGCCGCGGCGCGTCATTCGGCCCAGAACATCGCCTTTCACGAGGTCGGTCGCCAGGCCATCATGGCCGATCCGGACTGGTGCCAGGGCGATTACCTGAACCAAGATAAACATCCCAGGCGAGGGCTGGCGGTGGCGCGCATGGAAGCGCACATCACCTACCTGTCCGAAGCCGCCCTTACCCGCAAGTTCGGACGCCGCCTGCAAAGCCGGGAAACGATTACCTACGGGTTCGACGCGGACTTCCAGGTGGAATCCTACCTGCGCCACCAGGGCATCAGCTTCGTCGAGCGGTTCGACGCCAACTCGTATCTCTACATCACCCGGGCGATGGATTATTTCGACATGGCCGAAGAGCATGACGGGGTGCTGGCCAACGCTTTCCGCGACACCAAGGTGCGGTTCTGCGTGGTGTCGTTTTCCAGCGACTGGCTGTACCCGACATCAGAAAGCCGGACCATCGTTCACGCGCTGAACGCGGCCGCGGCCAATGTCAGCTTCCTTGAGATCGAAACCGATAAGGGACACGACGCGTTCCTGCTGGAAGAACCCGAACTGCACCAGACGCTCGCCGGCTTCATCAATGGCGCGGCACGGAGCCGGGGTATCGGCTGATGCCGCTTGATACACCACAGGTTGACGCCACCCCGCTGCGCTTCGATCTTCAGCTCATCGCCGATATGATCGCGCCCGACAGCCGAGTGCTGGATATCGGCTGCGGCGACGGCACCCTTCTCGCCTATCTCGCCCGCAACAAGGGGGTGGACGGGCGCGGTATCGAGATCAGCCGCGAAGGGGTGAATGCCTGCGTCGGGCATGGGCTGTCGGTGATCCAGGGCGATGCCGATACGGATCTTGCCGATTACCCGTCCGGCGCGTTCGACTTCGTCGTGCTCAGCAAGACGCTCCAGGCAACCCATAATCCACGCCGGGTGCTGGAAGAATTGGTACGGATCGGTCACTACGCGGTAGTGTCATTCGTGAATTACGGCCACTGGAAGATTCGCCTGTCGCTGCTGATGCGTGGGCGCGTACCGGTGACGGCGGGCGGTTCCGCGCTGTGGTTCAACAGCCCGGACATCCATATCTGCACCCTGCTGGATTTTCTCGAACTGGCGGAAACGTTGGACCTGACCATCGAACAGGGTGTCGCTATCGGCCGGAACCGCCGATCGCGGCGCATCGACAAGGCTGGCTGGCTCGGCAACATCACCAGCGCACAGGCGGTGTTCCTGTTGCGCAAGAGCTAAAACGTAATCAGGCTGGCGACACCGGTGCGATTCCGCGCAGGCGGAAAATTCGAAATCAGGTTGACGGCGCCGGCGGCGATGGCGCATAGCGACGCGCTCGCGTCGGCTCTGGCGTCGCCGCGTAGATCTGCTTTCCGGCCTCGATCAGCAGCACGCCGGCAAAGGTCGGGAAGCAGCGCGTGCCAATATTCTCCCACGCCGTCGCCGACGCCATCATCATGCGCGACCGGCTGGGCGGCACGAACAAGGCGCGATCAAACCGGGTCGGGGTGAACAGCGTGTCGCGCAGCAGCCGGTTGAGCTGCGACGGCGTATAGGGGTGGCCGTGGCCGAACGGCGTGCGGTCAAGCCGGGCCCATATGCCACGCCGGTTCGGTACCACGCTCAGCAGCCGGCCGCCATCGGCCAGCACGCGCCAGATTTCGCGAAGCATGGGCCGAAGCTGTTCCGAGCATTCAAGCCCATGCACCAGCAAAACACGGTCGACCGACACGTCGGGAAGCGGAATTTCGGTTTCATCGGCGAGCGACACCAGCCCCGGACCCTCCGCCGGCCAATGCAGCACCCCCTGGCGCGCCGGCATGACCGCGATGGTGCGCCGCGCCTCCTCGCGGAACGGCGGCAGATAGGGCGTCGCATAACCAAGCCCCACCACATCCAGCCCGGAAACATCGTCCCAGATTTCGCGGACGCGCTGGCGGATGATACGCCCGGCAATGTGGCCGAGCGGGCTACGGTAAAAGTCACGAAGATCGACGGCGTCATTCCACATGATGCCATTATAACCCTATATCGTTTGTTGTTGTGCAGTGCCCTTCACAGGCACCCCGGTTGGCGCGGCCTCGCCGTTTTGGTACCTTGCGGCCACGCCTGACCGGCAAGACAGAGAAGGATCCCGCCATGTCGATTCTCGAGATCGAACAAATTCCGACCCGTAACGACAACTACGTCTATCTGCTGCGCGACCCCGGCCAGAACCGTGTCGGCGTGGTCGATCCGTCGGACGCCGAACCGGTGATCGCGGCGCTCGACCGGCTGGGATGGCAACTCACGCACATCCTCAACACGCACCACCATGGCGATCACACCGGCGGCAACCTGGAACTCAAGGAAAAATACGGCTGCACCATCGTCGGCCCGCTCGCCGATCACGACCGCATCGCCGGTATCGACATCGATGTCGGCGACGGCGACCGCTATAAGCTGGGTGATGCCGAGGCGCAGGTATTCGATACGCCGGGCCATACCAAGGGCCATATCGGCTTCTGGTTCCCCGAGAGCAAGGCGCTGTTCTGCGGCGATACGCTGTTCGCGCTGGGCTGCGGTCGGGTATTCGAAGGCAACCACCAGCAGATGTGGACCTCGCTCGGCAAGATCCGGGCGCTGCCCGACGACACCAGCGTGTTCTGCGCCCATGAATACACCCAGGCCAATGCCCGCTTCGCGCTGACCATCGAGACCAGCAACCAGGGCTTGAAGGATTACGCCAGCGAAGTCGACGACAAGCGGGAAAAGGATATCCGGACCGTGCCGTCGCTGCTTGGACGCGAGAAGGCGTGCAACCCGTTCCTGCGCGCCGACGTGGAATCGCTGCAAAGCGATATCGGCATGGTGGGCGCCGATCCGGTCGCCGTTTTCGCCGAGGTCCGCACCCGCAAGGACAATTTTTGAAACCTTATCCGAATAATGTTCCGCTTTCGCGGAACCGGCTCCGGCCCGCGGTCGGACGCTGGTACGACGACTTCGCGGCGCGTCCATCTATGCAGGCGACCGTGCCGGTCGCGGCCTGAACGACGGAGGATAAAATGAAGCTCCGCTATTCACCGGCGTCGCCCTTCGTGCGCAAGGTCTGGCTCGCGGTCTGTGAACTGGGGCTGGAAGACAGGGTCGAACGCATTCCGACCAACCCGCTGAAGCGCGACGACGTGCGGGGGTCGCCCAACCCGCTCGGCAAGGTGC
>JAZFSB010000480.1:0-2203 GCA_036445935.1 Alphaproteobacteria bacterium
TCCGAAGGCGCCGCCCGGGTGCGGGCCGAAATCGCCGGTTAGGACCTTTTCCGATCCAGCGGCACCGGCCTTCTCCCCTTGCGGGAGAGGGTGGCGCGCGGAGCGCGCCGGGTGAGGGGGCGGCCGCCGGCAGGCGGCAAAACAGTCATATGACGCGCGGACGCGCTTTCCCCCCTCCCTGACCTCCCCCGCAAGGGGGGAGGGGGACTCTTTCGTTTCAGTCAATCCGCTGGGAAGGTCCGCCTACCCCAGATAATCCGCGATCATGTGGGCGATGACCTTGGCGGTGTCGGTGGTGCGCTCGACCGAGGCACAGTCGTTGTCGGTATGGGCGTAGCGGTCTTCGCCGCAGCCGTAATTGGCGCACGGGATGCCGACATGGTTGAGGTAGCCCTGATCGAACGCGGTGGTGGTGTAGAAGGTTTCGGGCGCCGCCCCCAGCATGGTCTGGGCCGATGCGCACACCGCGCGCACGATGGGTGAGTCCTGATCCACCAGCGACGGGTACATGAACGGGCCCTGGCGGATCTCGACCGACCATTCCTGGCCGCTCGCCGGGTCGGTCATGCCGTCCACCTGCATGACGATGTCGCGGATGGCGGCGAATTTTTCGTCCGGGTCGTCGCCCGGCAGCAGCCGGCGGTCGAGCGTGATCTCGCATTCTCCCTGGATGGTGTGGGTGGAATCGGGAAAGCTGCGAATGTGGTTGACCGCGAAGGTCGGCTTGCCCAGCGCCGGGTGATCGCCGGCGAGTTCGAGCTGCTCGCCCAGCCGGCGGATCACCTCGAGCGCGCCGGTAATCGCGTTGCAGCTCTTGGCGGGCGCGCTGGAATGGCCCGGCGCGCCGCGCACCGTGATGAAACTGTCGATGCGCCCGCGATTGCCCAGCGTCAGTTTCAGGCTGGTGCCGCCGAGCAGCGCCATGTCGGCGCGCACGCCCTCGCCCTCGACGACGCTGCGGATGGCGTCGTGCCGCCCGGTCTCGCCCGACACGCAACACAGGAATACCAGCCGCCCGCGTACCGGTAGCCCGGACGCGATGACGGTCTCCATCGCGTGCAGCATGGCGGCCATATTGGCTTTCTGCTCGCTGGCCCCCTTGCCCAGCACCACCTCGCCGGGTAGCGAGAGCCGCGCACCGTCCTCCACATCGCCGTCATAGGCGTTGGTCATGGTCGATTGCGGCTGGTTCATGGCGTTGGAAATCAGCATCAACGACTTGCCGGTGCTGTCGGCGCCATGCTGGGCGATCAGGTTATTCATGCCGTCATAGCGGATATCGTCGATGCCCATCGCCCGGAGCCTGGGCTCGACGGCAATGCGGATGAACTCGGCGAGCAGCGGTTCGGCTTCGAACCTGTCGGTTTGCGGGCTTGGTACCTTGACCAGCTCGATCAGCAACTCCCGGGCGCGATTGGTGGAAATGCCCCGCTCGATTTCCGCTTGAATATCCATGGTTTTCCCCTGTTTTCATCGCGCCCCGCCAATTAGATCACGGTCAGGGCCGGATCGGCAACGCGGCGCGGCCATGAGATTTATTAACCATGGTTTAACGCGGTAATGGCACTCTGCAACCAGATTCTCCGTTGGGGAATTGCGGTTTATGGCAGGAGTTCGTTTTTGGTTGTGGCGCTACCCCAATTTTTTTACGAGAACGACGATGTCGATGTGACGTTTGGCGATCGTTTCCGCGCGTGGTGGGAAGGCCAGGAACTCGCCGAGGGGGAATCCAATGCTTCCGGTGGCATTTTGCCGGATGTCGATGCCGATTTACGGCCTATGCGTCCACCTGGAACAAAACCGTTATCGGGACCGCGTGAAATTTGGTCTCCGTCGCGCCGCGTCGTCGCCCAAATGATCTGGGGCACGGGTTTCACCCTGCCTGGCGGCGAAGAATACGTCCAGGATTTGGTGAGCGCTTTTTCGCTGACACCCGCCGATTCAGTGCTTGAATTTGGCTGTGGCTTGGGCGGTGGAACGGCGGCAATCGTTGGGCGTTTCGGCGCCTACGTAACCGGTTTCGAGCGCGATGCCGGATTACGCTCCGATGCTTCCGCGCGTGCGATTACACTCGACATCGACGACAAGGTGAATTTGGAGCCATTGGAGAAACAGCTGGTCGATCTGCGGAGTAATTTCTTCCTCGGGGCGCTGGTGCGCGAGGTTCTTGGTTCCGTGGAAGACAAGGAAGATTTTCTGTACA
>JAZFSB010000481.1:0-2399 GCA_036445935.1 Alphaproteobacteria bacterium
TCGGTGCCGCGATTCTTGGCGATGACAATCTGGTGGTTCCAGTCATTGTAATAGGCACGGTTGTTGTACATCACGATCAACATCGGGATTTCGTACTTGGCCGCCATCCAGAGCGCGCCGGCGTCAAACATCAAATCGCCATCGGGCTGAAGATCGATCACCAGCCGGTCCTTGCCCTTGTTGGCAAGCGCGACCCCCAGCGAGGTGCCGATCTGGGTGCCGGTGCCAAGCTCGCCGCCGGCATGGCAATGCGGCCGGTCGAAGTCCCACAAACGCCGCGCCCAGTCATGCATGGTGCCGGCGGTCAGCACCCAGTCCTCATCCTTGATCGCGTCCCACACTTCCAGCGCCAGCCGGCCGACCGTCATCGGCTGCAGGTCCCAATCCATCTCGGCCTGTTCACGCCAGGCGGCCCGCAAGCCCGCATGGACCTTGCCGGTCTCCTCGGTGCGTTTGGCAATCTTCTCGGCCTGGCCCGGCATGGCGGCGATACGTTCCTTGACCAGCTCGGTCAGCATCGGGGTCGCGGTCACCGGGTCGGCCAGCATGCGGTTATCGGCGTGATAGGTCCGGGCATAGGACATCGCCCACTTGCTGATCTCATTGTCGGTGAAGCCGATATCGATCCAGTGGGCGCCCTCCGGCACCTGGCTTTCGACCGTGCGGGTTGCGATATCGCGCACATGGGTCGGCTTCTCGAAATCGTTGATGTCGAGGGTCAGCACCACGTCGGCGCCCTCGTAACATTCCTTGGGCGCCATCGACAGGTTGAGCGGATGGTTGCCCGGGAAGTTGAGCCGCGAATTGCAGTCCCACACGCGCGCGCCCAGCGTCTCGGCGATATCGATGACATGATCCCAGCCATGCGGCGGGCGGGCGGCGTAATCGGCGACGATCACCGGGCGCTCGGCCTTGGCCAGCGTTTCGGCGGCCAGGGCCAGCGCCGTGGGGTCGGGCGCCGGCGGCGCGCCGACCTTGACCGAACCCGGCGGCGGCATGCGGATCTCATGATCGAGCTCGGCTTCCTGAAGGCCGGCGTCGTAGCACATATAGATCGGCCCCTGGCGGCCGCTCATCATCACCGAATAGGCGCGCGCGAAGGAATCCGGCACGGCATCGACGCTGGCCGGCTGGTAATCCCACTTCACATAGTCGCGGATCACCTGGCCCTGCACGTTGGCGGAATGGATCCAGTCGATATAGGGCCGGCGCTTGGGCTCCGACACCGGCCCGGTCGCCCCCATGATGAAGACCGGCGCGCGATCGATATAGGCGTAATAGACCCCCATCGGCGCGTGCAGCAGACCGACCAGATTATGCACGATGGCGACCATCGGCTTGCCGGAATGGCGCGCATAGCCATGCGCCATCTGCACGGCGATCTTTTCATGCGTGCACAGCATCATCGGCGGGTCGTTTTCGCCGTAATTCACCAGGCTGTCATGCAGCCCGCGATAGCTGGCGCCGGGATTGAGCGAAATATGTTCGAACCCGTATTCCTTGATCATGTCGACGATGACGTCGGACTGGAATTTTCGGTTGGATTTTTTTATGCCTTTAACCTGCTCGCTCATGCGCCGTCCCTTGGTTTCACGTTCTCGGCTTTACCGCCGAATAGGGGCGAAACTAACAGCCAGGACCGGATCGGGCCAGTGGCGGCAAGGCCATTTTTCTATTGGTCCGCAACGCGCTAGGCTGGCTGTCGAATTTTTGGGAGAGACGGGAAGATGACGCTGGTGATCAACAACGACATGGTAAGCGAACTGCTGACCATGAAGGACACCATAGAAGCGCTGGAAGGCGCCTATGCGGCGATGGTCGAGGGCGAAGCGGTGTGCCGGCCGCGCATCGACATCCAGATCCCGACATCGGACCCCAAAAAGGTCTATCAGTGGGGCACCATGGAAGGCGGGGCCGCGGGCGGCTATTTCGCCATCCGCATGAAGTCCGACGTGATCTATGAAACCGAATATTCGGGCGTGCGCTCGCAGGAAAAATACTGCAAGGAACCCGGGCTCTATTGCGGGCTGATTTTCCTGACCAGCACAGAGACCGGTGAGCCCCTGGCCTTCATCAATGACGGGGTGCTGCAGCATATGCGGGTCGGCGCCGATGGCGGCATCGGGGTCAAATATATGAGCCGCGAGGACTCCCAGGTGGTCGGCATGCTGGGTTCGGGAGGTATGGCGCGCAGCCATCTCGACGCCTTCCTCTGCGTGCGCAACATCAAACGCGTCCAGGTGTTCAGCCCTACCAAGGCAAACCGCGAGGCCTATGCCGAGGAAATGAGCGCCAAATACGGCATCGAAGTCGTGGTCTGCGACAATGCGCGCGATGTTTATCGTGGCGCCGACATCGTTGCCGGCTGCACCGATTCAGCCGTGCCGATCATCAACGGC
>JAZFSB010000482.1:0-2173 GCA_036445935.1 Alphaproteobacteria bacterium
ACGCTCCATAAATAGCGCCGGAATAATAGGCAAAGCTGGATCAAGACCATTTTCGCCCCTATCCTAGGAGCATAAGGGACGATGAAAATGGCAGACGACAAAAATTCCGTACCCAGCAAGCGTGGAAGCCAACCCGCCAAGCGTGGCGCCGATGATATTTCGGCGTTTCTTGATAAGCTTGCCCGCACGCCGAACGTGGGGCCGACGGAGGGCCGAGGCCGGCTGATGTTCGCCATGGATGCGACGGCCAGCCGTGAACGCACCTGGGACCATGCCTGCCATATCCAGAACGAAATGTTCAAGGCGACCGATGGGCTTGGCGGACTTGAGGTACAGCTCGTATACTTTCGCGGCTTCGGTGAGTGCAAGTCCAGCCCCTGGGTCAGCAAGTCGGACGAGCTGGTACGGCGCATGACCAAGGTGCGTTGCCATGGCGGCCGTACCCAGATTGGCAAGGTGCTGCACCACGCCGCCCGCGAAGCCGCCATCCGGCGGGTCAATGCGCTGGTGTTCGTCGGCGACTGCATGGAAGAAGAAATCGACGATCTGTGCCACCGGGCGGGTGAGCTCGGCATGCTGGGGGTTCCTATGTTCCTGTTTCAGGAAGGCCAGGACCCGGTGGCCGAAGGCGCCTTCCGCCAGTTCGCGCGCCTGACCAACGGCGCCTATTGCCGGTTTGATGCGGCTTCCGCCAGTCAGCTACGCGACCTGCTCGGTGCCGTGGCGGCGTTTGCCGCCGGCGGCCGCCGCGCGTTGGAAGATTACGGTAAGCGCGCCGGCGGCGCCGCGTTGCGCCTCACCGCGCAAGTGAAATAGCCAGGCCTGGACGCGGAGCACATCGATGCCGTGGTTCATTCTCGGATTAGGCCTTCTCGTCGGGTTGATATTGATCATCCGCGGGCTGGCCGGCCTCAACCCCAGGCGCGCCATTCAGGCGGTTATCCTGATGGTTCTGCTCATCATCGGCGGCGCGGCGGTCTATCTGATCGTGAGCCGCGGGCTCGGCGCGATACTGGTGGCGCTGGCCTTCCTGGTGCCGATGATCGCGCGCTGGCGCGCCGCCGGCCGTTTCTTTCGAAATCTGGGCGGTCCACAGCCGGGCCAAAGCTCGGCGGTCGAAACCCGCTTCCTGCGTATGAACCTTGATCACGATACCGGGATGCTGGACGGGCTGGTGCTTGAGGGCGCCTTTCGCGGCCGGCGGCTGGGTGAGTTGGCTTTGGCCGAGTTGCAGGAGTTGTTGCGCGAATGTCGGGTGGAGGACCCTGAATCAGTGAACGTGCTGGAAGCCTATCTTGAGCGGGTTCACGGTGTCGGTGGCGGCGATGGCGGGGGGCAGCAGCAAGGCGCCCGATCAGGGGGCGCCATGTCGCGCGACGAAGCCTATGAGATCCTGGGGCTGAATTCCGGCGCCACGGTCGAGCAGGTTAAGGAAGCCCACCACCGGCTGATGAAGAAAATCCATCCCGATCAGGGCGGATCGAACTATCTGGCGACTAAAATCAACCAGGCCAAATCGCTGCTGATCGGCGAATGACCGGGGCCCGCCACACTGCCTTTGACTTGTGTTTTATAAACCACTCGTGGCACATAACGCCCATCTTCGAGGTTACCCCGCAAGGGGCCGATAATTATCAACAACATGACAGGCTGTCATGACACAAAGGGTCCGTAAGGCGGTTTTTCCGGTTGGTGGCATGGGTACGCGGTTTTTGCCGGCGACCAAGGCGATGCCCAAGGAGATGCTGCCGGTTGTCGATAAGCCGCTTATCCAATACGCGGTCGAGGAAGCTCTGGCCGCCGGGATCGAAGAGCTGATCTTTGTCACCGGCCGCGGCAAGAGCGCCATTGAGGATCATTTCGACCGTTCCATCGAGCTGGAAAAAATTTTTGCCGAACGCGGCAGGGAAAGCGAGTTGGAGCGGATTTCCGGCCCCAGGCTCAACCCCGGGCAAGTCGCCTATACCCGCCAGCAGGAACCACTTGGGCTTGGGCACGCGGTTTGGTGCGCGCGTGAACTGGTCGGCGATGAGCCGTTCGCGGTGCTGCTGGCTGATGATCTGGTCATGTCGGATACGCCGTGCCTGAAACAGATGACCGATCTTCACGCCGATATTGGGGGCAATCTGGTGGCGGTCATGGATGTGCCGCGTGAGCACACCAACCGTTATGG